>QHSM01000311.1 GCA_003221595.1 Candidatus Rokuibacteriota bacterium
GCCGAGATCGACATGTGCTTGGCGAGCCGGGCGCCGATCACCGGCTTGCCGCTGCCGGCCAGATCGTAGATCGCCGCGAGATAGTCCTGAACGGACGCCGTGGTGTCCGTGGTGTTGACGTTGGCCTTGACCTTGAGGATTGACGATCGTGGCATGTTAAGCCCACCTAAGAGAAGACTCGGCCGCCCGTCAGTATAGCGTTACTCGAATTCACGCGCCAAGAAAGGAGCGTCGTGCACGGTCCATCCTGGGCGTGGGCGGTCGCGGCCGTCGCCATCGCCGCGCTGGTCGCGGTGCCGAGCCTGGCCGTCCTCGCGTCGCTCGCGAAATGCCGGCCACGCTCCTGCTGCGGCCCTTCGGACTCGATACGCTCGCGGTCGCCGTCTGGGAGCGGACGTCGGAGTCCCTCTGGGCGGAGGCCGCCGCGCCGGCCCTCGCGATCGTCGCCGCCGGTCTGGTGCCGGTTCTCGTGGTCATTCGCCTCTCGGCCCGGCGCGACTGATCGGCCACGGCGGGCAGAATCTCCGGCCTCCGGGGAGGTGTTATGCTGCCCTCCATGAAGCGGGCCGACGCCGCGCAGCGAGTAGCCGAGCTGCGCGAGCAGATTCACCATCACGACTACCTCTACTACGCGGAGTCGCGGCCCGAGGTCTCGGACGCCGAGTACGACGCCCTCACGCGCGAGCTCCGCGAGCTCGAGGCGAGCTTCCCGGATCTGGTCACCGAGGACAGTCCCACCCAGCGCATCGGCGGGACGCCGACCGATATCTTCAAGCCGGTCGAGCACCACGCCGCCATGCTCTCGCTCGACAACGCGACCACGCCCGACGACCTCCGCGAGTTCGAGGCCCGGATTCGCCGGGCGCTGCCGGGCGCGACATTCGAGTTCGTCTGCGAGCCGAAGATCGACGGGCTCGGCGTCGCCCTCGTGTACGAGGCCGGCCGGTTCGTCCGCGGCGCGACCCGGGGCGACGGTCGCACCGGCGAGGACATCACGGCGAACCTCCGGACGATCCGCTCCATTCCCATGGTGCTGCGCGGAGCCCTCGCGGGCGCGACGGTGCTCGAGGTGCGGGGCGAGGTGTTCATGCCGCGCGCCGAGTTCGCGAAGCTCAATCACGCGCTCGAAGAGGCCGGGACGCCGACGTTCGCGAACCCGCGAAACGCCGCGGCGGGCGCGGTGCGCCAGAAGGACCCGGCGGTGACGGCGCGCCGGCCGCTCGACATGTTCCTCTACCACGTGAGCCGCGCCGACGGGCTCGTGTTCGCCTCCCACTGGGACACGCTCGAAGCCCTGCGCGCCGCCGGCTTCAAGACCAACCCGCGGGCCGAGCGCTGCCCGACCCTCGACGCGGTCGTCGCCGGCTGCGAGCGGCTGGAGCGCGACCGGGATTCGCTCGGCTACGACGCCGACGGCGTGGTGGTGAAGGTCGACTCCCTCGAGCAGCAGCGCCGGCTCGGCTCCACGACCCACCATCCGCGCTGGGCGATCGCGTTCAAGTTCGCGGCGCGCCAGGCCACGACCGTGATCGAGAAGATCGAGGTGAACGTGGGCAAGACGGGCGCCCTCACGCCCACCGCGAAGCTCACGCCGGTGGAGCTGGCGGGCGTGACGATCCGGAACGTCAGCCTGCACAACGAGGACGAGATCCGCCGCAAGGACATCCGCGAGGGCGACACCGTCCTGATCGAGCGCGCGGGCGACGTCATCCCGTACGTCGTCCAGGTCGTGCTCGCCCGGCGGCCCGCCGACAGCCGGCCGTTCGTCTTCCCGTCCACGTGCCCGGCGTGCGGCGCCGCCGCCGAACGCGCGGAGGGCGAGGCGTACTGGCGGTGCACCAACAGCGCCTGCCCGGCCCAGTTCAAGGAGCGGTTGCGGCACTTCGGGTCGCGACGGGCGATGGACGTCGAGCACCTGGGCGACAGCACGATCGAGCAGCTGGTCGACAGCGGGAAGGTCAAGGACTTTGCCGATCTCTACGAGCTCACGGTGGAGCACGTCGCCGAGCTCGACCGCTTCGCGGACAAGTCGGCGGAGAACCTCATCCGGGCGATCGATGCCTCGCGCAAGCGCGGCCTGGCCCGTTTGCTCAACGCCCTCGGCATCCGGCTCGTCGGCGAGCGCGTGGCGCAGCTCCTGGCGGCGAAGTTCGGCGGTCTCGACGTGATCGCCGCCAGGTCGGAGGCGGAGCTCGCGGAGGTGCACGGCATCGGCGACGAGATCGCGCGGGCGATCGTGGCCTTCTTCCAGGAGCCCGACAACATCGCGCTGATCCGGAAGCTCGAGGCGGCCGGCGTCGAGACGAGCGCGCCGATCGCGCCGGCGGGGCCGAAGCCGCTCGCTGGAAAGACGATCGTCGTGACCGGCACGCTGCCCACGCTCTCCCGCGAGGCCGCGCGCGAGCTGATCGAGCGGTACGGCGGCCGCGTCACGACCTCGGTGTCGAAGAAGACCGACTACGTCGTCGTCGGCGAGGCGGCCGGCAGCAAGGCGGATGACGCGCGGCGCCTGGGAGTGGCGACGCTCGACGAGGCCGGCTTGCTGGCGCTGGTGCGCTCATGAGGCCCGGAATCCGGCTCGCCGCGCTCGCCGGCGCGCTCGTCCTCGCCTCGTGTGTGGGCCGGACGACCGACTCGCCGGCGCCGATCGACATCCAGACGCCGGGCGCCTGGACGTCTCTGGCGCCGATGCCGAGCGCGCGGCAAGAGGTCGCCGTCGCGGAGCTCAAGGGTCAGGTGTTCGTCATCGGCGGCTTCAAGTCCGGCGGGGACCCGGCCGACACCGTCGAGGTCTACGATCCCGCGACCGACCGCTGGGAAACCCGCACGCCCCTGCCGGCGCCGACGCATCATGCCGCTGCGGCCGTCGTGGACGGCCGGCTCTTCGTGGCCGGCGGCTACGGCGGCGGCCGCCTGAGCTGGACGGCGCTGCGCACCGTGTACGAGTACGACGAGGCGCGAAGCTCGTGGGCGACACGCGCGCCGCTGCGCATGGCGCGCGGCGGACTCGCGATGGTCGCCCTCGGCGGCCGCCTGCACGCCGTGGGCGGCGCCGGGGACGGCGCGAGCAACGCGCACGAGGTGTACGATCCGGCCGCCGATCGCTGGAGCGACGGGCCGCCTATGCCGACCGCGCGCGATCACCTCACGGCGGCGGCCTTCCAGGGGCGGCTCTGGGCGATCGGCGGGCGTACGTCGTTCATGGGCACGCAGTACACGACCGTCGAGGTCTACGATCCGGCGACCGACGCGTGGTCCGCCGGCCTGCCCCTTCCCGTCGGCCGCGGCGGGCTGGCCGCGGCCGTGCTAGGCGATCGACTCTTCGTCTTCGGCGGCGAGGCGCCGTTCCGCATCTTCAGCGCGAACGAGATGTACGAGCTGGCCGGCCAGCGCTGGATCGGGAAGGACCCGATGCGTACGCCCCGTCACGGTATCGGCGCCGCGGTGATCGGCAACCGGATCTACGTCCCCGGCGGAGCCACCCAGCCCGGCCTCGACCCCACGAACGTCAACGAGGCGTACACGCCGTGATCCGCCGCGGGCTTTTCCTGATAGCGCTCGCCGCCGTCCTCATCACACCGGGCGCCCGCCTGGTCTCCGCGGCGGGGCCGACGCGGGAGGAGGCGCTCACGGCGCTGGCCGACGCCCGCGACGTCGACACTCGCCGTCGCGGCGCC
>QHSM01000312.1 GCA_003221595.1 Candidatus Rokuibacteriota bacterium
TGCCGAACTCGACGCCTACCAGGGGCACGTCGACCGCTCGCACAAGTTCCGCACGTAGCTCGCGCGTCGCGCCGGCGTCATCGGCGCGTCGCACGCGTGTGCTATAGTGCCCCACCGAATCCGCAGACTCCCCGGGAGGTTTTTCATGACGCGCTCGGCCCTGAGCGTTCTCGTCGCGGCGGCGGTACTCCTCATCGGTGTTCCCTCGACCTCCCGGGCGGCGACCGAGATCCAGTTCTGGCACGCGATGACCGCGGTCCTCGGCGAGCGGGTCAACGACATCGCCAACAAGTTCAACGCCTCGCAGAGCGAGTACGTGGTGAAGGCGGTGCACAAGGGGTCCTACCCCGAGACCCTGAACGCCGCGATTGCGGCGTATCGCGCGAAGCAGCCGCCGCACATCGTGCAGGTCTTCGAGGTCGGCACGCAGACCATGCTCTCGTCGGGCGCCGTGTACCCGGTGTATCAGCTCATGAAGGACCACGGCGTGGCGATCGACTGGAACGACCTGATCAGCCCGGTGAAGGGCTACTACTCGTCGACGGGCGGCAATCTCTACTCCATGCCGTTCAACTCGTCGACGCCGATCCTCTACTACCACAAGGACCACTTCAGGAAGGCGGGTCTCCCCGACAAGCCGCCGGCGACCTGGGACGCCGTCGAGTCGATGGCCAGGAAGCTCAAGACCGCCGGCGTCAAGTGCCCGTTCAGCTCGGCGTGGCCGTCGTGGGTGCTGGTCGAGAACATGCACGCCTACCACGATCAGCCGTTTGCCGACAACCGCAACGGCTTCGACGGCCTCGCCACCACGCTCAAGATCAACGGCCCCTTCGGCGTGCAGATGATGGAGCGGCTCGCCCGGGGCGCCAAGGACGGCTGGTTCACCTACGGCGGGCGGCTGAACAAGGGCGAGGCGCTGATGACCGCCGGCGAGTGCGGAATCTTCACGACCTCGTCGGCCTACATCGGGAACCTCGCCCGGGCCTCCGAGGGCAAGTTCGCGTGGGGCACCGGCCCGCTGCCGCGGCTCGCGGGGTTCCCGCAGGGGAACTCGATCATCGGCGGGGCCACGCTCTGGGTCATGCGGGGCGGCAAGCCCGAGGAGTACAAGGGTGTCGCGCAGTTCTTCAAGTATCTCGCCTCCACCGAGAACCAGGCGTGGTGGGCCGGGGTGACCGGATACCTGCCGCTCACCAACCCGGCGGCCAAGGCGCTGGAGGCCTCGGGCCATTACGCGAAGAACCCCCACCAGAAGACCGCCGTCGTCCAGATGAACGCCGGGAAGACGACGCCCAACAGCCAGGGAATCCGGCTGGGGAACTTCAACTCCGTCCGCGACGCCATCGAGGAGCAGATGGAGAACATCTTCAGCGGGAACAAGACGGCGAAGCAGGGACTCGACGACGCGGTGGCGAAGAGCAACGACATCCTGAAGGAGTTCGCCGCGCTCTACCGGTAGTCGGCGGCTCGCGCCCATGAGACGCGCGGTCTTTCGCAATCCATGGCTGCCGTACGCGCTGGTCGCTCCGCAGATCGCCATCACGATCGTCTTCTTCTTCTGGCCGGCGTTCGACTCGCTGCGCCTGTCGCTGTACCGCGCGTCGCCCTTCGGCGATCGGCTCATCTTCATCGGCGGCGCCAACTTCACCCGGCTCCTCGGCGATCCCGCCTACTTCCGGAGCGCGGCGACGAGTCTCGGCTTCTCGCTGGTGGTGACGGTCGCGGGCCTGGCGGTGGCGCTCCTGCTCGCCTCGCTCGCCAACGCCAGGATTCGCGGGCTCGCGGTGTACCGGACGCTGCTTCTCTGGCCCTACGGAATCGCGCCGGCGGTGGCCGGGGTCATCTGGCTCTTCGTCTTTCACCCGTCGTTCGGTGTCCTGCCGTACCTCTTGTCGTTCGTGACGGACTATCAGTTCAACTGGTTCTTGAAGGGCTGGGTGGCGCTGACGCTCATCGTCATCGCGGCGGTCTGGAAGCAGTTCGGCTACAACCTCGCCTTCTACCTGGCCGGCCTCCAGGCCATCCCCGGCTCGGTGCTCGAGGCGGCCAGCGTCGACGGCGCCGGCCCCGTCCGACGATTCTTCGCGATCACGTTTCCCCTCCTGTCGCCGGTCACCTTCTTCCTGTTCACGCTCAACATGACCTTCGCGTTCTTCGAGACGTTCGGCCTCATCCACGCGGTGACGCAGGGCGGCCCGGGCGACGCGACGTCCATCCTGGTCTATCGCGCGTGGAAGGACGGCTTCGACGGCCTCCAGCTCGGCTACTCGGCGGCGCAGTCGGTCATCCTGATGCTGCTGGTGATCGCGCTGACCGCCGTACAGTTCCGGTACGCCGAGAAGAAGGTCACCTACTGATGGACCGGAGCAGCGCGATCGCCCACGTCATTCTCGTCGCCGCGGTCGTCGTGCTCGCGTTCCCGCTCTACTACGCGTTCGTCATCAGCACGCAGTCCCTCGACGAGGTCACGAGCCTGCCGCCGAAGCTCGCGCCGTCGACCCACCTGTTCCAGAACTACGCCGACGCGTGGTCGCGGGTGGGAATGGGCCGGCTCCTCCTCAACAGCGCCATCGTCGCCCTCGCGGTCGCGCTCGGGAAGATCGTCATCTCGCTCCTCTCCGCCTTCGCGATCGTGTACTTTGACTTCCGGGGCAAGCAGCTCATCTTCTGGATGATCTTCGTCACGCTGATGCTGCCGGTACCGGTGCGGATCGTGTCGACCTACCAGGTCGTCAGCGTCCTCGGCTGGGTCGATACCTACTGGGGGCTCACCGTTCCGCTCATGGCGTCGGCCACCGGGACCTTCCTCTTCCGGCAGTACTACCGGACCATCCCCGATTCGCTCGCCGAGGCGGCGCAGCTCGACGGCGCCGGTCCGCTGCGGTTTCTGTGGTCGATACTCCTGCCGCTGTCGACGGCGAACATCGCCGCGCTCTTCGTGATCCTCTTCGTCTACGGCTGGAACGACTATCTCTGGCCGCTCATGGTGACGAACAGCCAGGAGATGCGGACGGCCGTGATCGGGATCGACTCCTTGATTCCGCGGACCTCGCAGCTGCCGGAATGGAACGTCGCGATGGCCGCCGCGATGATGGTCCTGCTGCCGCCGGTGGCGGTCATCGTCGCCATGCAGCGGTGGTTCGTGAAGGGCCTGATCGAGACCGAGAAGTGACGCGGATCGCGGCGCACCGCGGCGGCTCCGCCCTCTGGCCGGAGAACAGCCTGCTGGCGTTCCAGAGCGCCATCGCGCTCGGCAGCGATCTGCTCGAGCTCGACGTGCACCAGAGCCGCGACGGCGTCGTCGCCGTGATTCACGACGCGACTCTCGAGCGCACGACCGACGGAACAGGCGCGGTCGCGGCGATGACGGCGGCCGATCTGCGGCGCCTTCGGCTCCGCGCTCCTGACGGCGCCGCGACCTCCGAGCGCGTGCCGATGCTCGACGAAGTGCTGGCCGCGGCCGCGCCGTCGAGCGTGGGGCTCCTGATCGAAGTGAAGGAGCCGGCGCCGGCGGTCCGCTACGACGGGCTGGAAGAACGAGTTCTCGCGGCGATCGCCGCGGCCGGGCTCCAGGCGCGCGCCACGATCATGGCGTTCGATCCGCGCGTGATCGTGCGCGTCCGAGAGCTGGCTCCACGCGTGCGAACGACTTTCCTCGTCGATCGCGTCGCCGTC
>QHSM01000313.1 GCA_003221595.1 Candidatus Rokuibacteriota bacterium
GAAGCAGCCCGACGGCCGGTTGCTCGTCACGGGCCGGCTCACGATCCGCGGCGTCACCCGGGAGGTCAAGTTCCCCGCCCAGATCGCCATGGATGGAGGCCTCCTCCGCGGGCGCGCCCAGCTCACGTTCAAGCAGAGCAGCTTCGGCTACCAGCCCTATAGCGCCGCCCTGGGGGCCATCAAGAACAAGGACGAGGTGGTTCTGCACATCGACCTCGCGGCAAAGGCTCCTTGACGGCGCGCCCGCGGCAGAGGCAGGATGGCGGGGCCGGCGGGCCGCTGGCCCGCCAAGACCCATGATCACCGAACCGGTTTCGGCCGTCGCCACGCCGTTGGAGATCGCGCGCGGGCTCGCGCCGAGTATCCGGAAACGGGCCCCCGAGATCGAGGCGGCCCGGCAGCTCCCCCCCGACCTCGTCATGGACATCGCCAACGCCCGCCTGTTCCGGGTGGCGCTTCCGGAGGCCGAAGGCGGGCTGGGCGCCGACATCCTGACGACCCTGCAGGTGATCGAGGAGATCGCGCGGGCGGACGGCTCGACCGGATGGTGCCTGGCGATGGGGATCAACACGCTGCGCCAGAGCGCGCAGTTCGGGCCCGAGGTGCGGCGACAGATCTTCTTCAGCGACCCGATCGGCATCTCGGCGGGCTCCGCGAACCCGCGCGGCCGCGCGGTCGCCGTGCCCGGCGGCTACCGGGTCACCGGGCACTGGTTCTTCGCCAGCGGCTGCATGCACTCCTCGGCACTGCACGGCGCCTGCAAGGTCTTCGACGGCGACAAGCCCCGGCTCCGGCCCAACGGCGATCAGGAAGTGCGGATGGCCTACTTCTATCCGAAGTCGGACGCGCGCATCATCGACACCTGGGACGTGAGCGGGCTCCGCGGCACCGGCAGCCACGACATCGAGGTCAACGACCTGTTCGTGCCCGACGAGCGCACGTTCTCGGCGCTCGATCTGCGCGCGCGCGTGACCGGGCCCATGAACCGCATGCACGGGTTCGACCTCGCCGGCTGCGGGTTCTGCTGCGTCGGCCTCGGCGTCGCCCGCGCCGCCATCGACGAGTTCGTCGAGCTGGCCCAGGTGAAGATCCCGCGCTCGTCCGCCGAGCTCCTGCGCGATCGGGCGATCGTGCAGGCGCGGATCGGCGAGGCCGAGGCGGTGCTGCGCTCGGGCCGGGCGCTCCTGTTCGACATCGTCGAGGACATGTGGGAGACCGCGCTCGCCGCGCGGCCGATCACCGAGCGGCAGCGGGCCGACCTGCGGCTGGCGATGACCCACGCCGCGCAGAGCGCCGGCCGGGCCACGCACATGGTGTGCGAGGCGGCCGGCACCACGTCGATCTTCACGAAGAGCCCGCTGGAGCGCTTCGCGCGCGACGCCGAGGTCGTCACCCGTCACAATCAGCTGCAGTACGTGAACTACGAGGCGGTCGGGCGTACGGTGCTCGGTCTCGAATCGAACAGTCCCTTGTTCTAGGCCGAAGGGAGAGGCGCGATGCTACTGACCCGTGAGGCGATCCGTGAGGACAAATCCTTCGCTCTCCTGACCGACGCGATCCTGGAGCGCGACCAGCCCCGCACCACCGATCTCTTCTTCCAGATGGTGAAGCGCCAGGGACGCTCCGTCGGCGAGGCGCTCAGCGTGGTGACCGCCGCCGAGGCGCCGTTCGTCCAGGTGCCGAACCACATCAACGTGAAGGACGGTCAGATCACGCTCATCAACAACGACCACACGATTCTCGGCCTCCGGACCTCCGCGCACCTGGCGCCGTTCCTGCCGGAGCCGTACCGCCTGCTGCCGCTCCTGCAGTCCGTCTGGTACATCCCGGCGGGCCTCGACATCTGGAACCAGCTGCTCGGCCGGTATCCCGGGCGCTACGCCACGATGAAGGGCATGCAGGTGCCGACGCCGAGCTACGGCCCCGTCGTGTGGAACGAGGAGCAGGCGCCGATCAAGGAGGCGGGCACCGTCGAGGAGCGTCTGCACGCGCACCTCATCGCGACGATGAGCGGCGACGTGCGCCGGTCCTACGGGCTCTTCCTCGGTCTCGCCGAAGACCCCGAGATCCGGCCGATGCTCCGCGATCAGCTGCTGTTCCTGGGCCTCATCGACCTGCAAGACACGGTGGTCGGCCGGAAGGCGCGCAACACCGGCCACAAGGCGTTGCGGGCCCGCGCGGTCCTCGATCTCGCCGACGTCCTCGGCTGGGAGCGGGCCCACGGCGTCTATTACATGGGCGTGCCGGACATGGCCATCGGCCCCCTGTACTACTCGCTCTACGACGCCGCGTGCGTCACGATCAGCGCCGAGTTCCCCGACTCCGGCAAGAACCTCAAGAAGACGAACCAGACACCGCTCACCGCGGCCGAGGTCGAGGAGATGATCCCGCTCCTCATGGAGGCCGACTGGCAGACCGTGTGGAACCGGATCACCGCGCACCTCAAGAACGGCAAGTCGCTCCGGAGCCTCGGCGACACCATGCAGCTCGGCGCGGCCGAGCTCATCCTGAGGACGACGATCCCGCGAAACTTCACGAACGGTCAGCATCCGTTCGACTACTGCAACGTCGCGAACTACTGGCTCAGAACGAGCGACAACCCCTATCAGCCGCGCGTCCTCTACATGATGGCCAACTTCATCAACGACGTCGCCCGGGCCGACAAGCTGTCCGCGTCCCTGATCGAGCGCGAGATCGCCGGCGTGGACACGACCGGAAAGGCGCCGGACACGCTGCTGCGCGAGCTGGACGAGGCCATCCTGGCGTTCGACGTCCCGCGCACCACCGCGCTGGCCCACGCCTATCTGAAGTCCGGCGCGGATCGCAAGGCCTATCAGGCCGCGGTCGCGGTGACCGCCTGCAAGTTCCAGGACGACCCGCACAACCAGAAGATCACCCACTCCAGCTACGAGGAGTACGCGCACAACTCGACGCATCTCAAAGAGAGGTTGCTGCTCGCCTCGGTGCGTCTCCTGGCCGGCTGGCCGAAGATGCCGGGCGAGCGCGACTGTTACGCGCGCTTCGTCAAGGAGTGGATCAACAACTAGCCGCACGGCGCCGGAGGGACACGTGGCAGGAGGAAAAGCCGACCTGGTCGAGCTGCTGCGCCAGATGATCCTGATTCGCGAGTTCGACCAGCTCGCGATCGAGCTCAGGACCGCCCGCCGGATCCACGGCGCCCTGCATCCCTACGTCGGCGAGGAAGCGGTCGCCGCCGGCGTGTGCGCCGCGCTGCGCCCCACCGATCGCATCACCAGCACGCACCGGGGCCACGGCCACTGCATCGCCAAGGGCGCCGACATCAACCGGATGATGGCCGAGCTGTTCGGCCGGGTCGACGGCTACTGCAAGGGCAAGGGCGGCTCGATGCACATCGCCGACTTCGCCATCGGGATGCTCGGCGCCAACGGCATCGTGGCCGGCGGCATGCCGATCGCCTGCGGCGCCGCG
>QHSM01000314.1 GCA_003221595.1 Candidatus Rokuibacteriota bacterium
TGGCGCGATTGCGTCATTGTCGAGCGTCTCCTTGGTGATGGAGCGGCGCCATCGGCGCGCACTTGACAACGCTTCGATATTTCCATAAAGTTCGAAGTATGGAGATGACCCCTCGCTTACCCCTGGCGCAGCTGTCGGCCAACGAGACACACGTCGAGGCCTTCAAGGCCCTCGCGCACATCAGCCGCCTTCAAGTCTTCTTCGTCCTCGTGAAGGCCGAGCGCGAAATGTCGGTCGGCGAGATCCAGGACGCGGTTGAGATCGCCGGTCCGACCTTGTCGCACCATCTCGACATCCTGCGGCGGGCCGGGCTCGTCGAGAGCCGGAGGGAAGAGCGGTACGTCTACTACACGGTCAAGCGGGATACGGTGAGCGGCATGGTGCGGCTTCTGACCGCGTGCTGCTGAGGAACGCCGATGCTCGAGCTCGTGACGAAGACGCTCATGCAGGTGATGGTCACGTTCAGCCACACATGGCCATACCTCGGCCTGTCGGTGCTGGTGGCCGCGGCCCTCAAGGTCCATGTCGAGCCGACTCGGCTGAGAGCCTGGCTCGCCCGTCATCAGCGAGCGTCCGTGATCGGCGCTATCGGGCTCGCGGTGCTGACGCCCCTCTGCTCGTGCGGCACGATGGCGTTGGTCCTGGCCATGCTGGCCACGTCGATGCCCTGGGCGCCCATCGTGGCGTTCATGGTCGCCTCGCCGCTGACGAGCCCAAGCCAGCTGCTGTTCACCGCGGGCCTGTTCGGCTGGGCGTTCGCCGGGTTCCACTTTGTCGTCGCCATCGGGCTGGGCTTCGCGGGCGCCGCTGCGGCGACCGTGCTCGAGTCTCGTGGCTGGCTTGCCAATCAGCTACGTCTCGCTCAGCCAACTCTCGCGCCGATCGCGGGCGGCAGCGGCGCTGTGTTGTCGACTGAACTCACGGCCCCGGCACGTCCGGGACTCGGCGAGTACGCCCACGCGATCCTCATCGAGGGTCGACGCCTCATGTTGCTCTTCGTCGCGTTCGCCTTCGTGGGCTATCTGATCAACAACCTCATTCCGGCGACCTGGGTGACCAGGCTCTTCGGCTCAGGACAAACCTGGGGTGTAGCGCTCGCCGCGACGTTCGGGCTTCCGCTCTACGTCAACTCCGACGCTTCGCTGCCGCTGGTCAAGAGCTTCCTCGACAGCGGCGCGAGCGCGGGTGCCGCCATGGCGTTTTTGATCACCGGCGCCGGGACGTCCGTGGGGGCCGTCGTCGGGGCTCTCACGATTGCACGGTGGCGAGTGCTCGCGGTGGTCGTCGCGACGCTCTGGGTCGGAGCGATCATTTCAGGCTACGTCTTCGACGCCCTCACCGCGGGCAAGCTGTACTGAGTACGATCACGCGAATGGAGGAATAGTGATGGCTGACAAGCAAGGCGGTCTTCTCGTAACGCTCGGGAAGCGACTCCTGGGCTTCAACACTTCGTCGACCGGCTGCTGCGGGTCGCCCAAGGCGACCGAAGAGGTGAAAGCCCCCGAAGTCGTAACTGAAGACCCGAAGGCAGCTGGAGCCAGCTGCTGCGCACCCTCCTGCTGCACCACCGATGCATCGAGCGACGCGAAACGGGTGTGAGGAGAGCGCAATGACGGCTGGCGGCGGGCCAACGAGCGGGAACGAAGGGGCCTATCCGGTTGCGATCGTCGGAGCCGGTCCGGTCGGCCTGGCGGCCGCGGCGCACCTGGTGGCTCGCGGTGAGCGGCCGATCGTGTTCGAGTCGGGCTCGTCGATCGCCGCACACGTGGCCGCGTGGGGTCACGTGCAGATCTTTTCGCCGTGGCGTTACAACGTCGACGCGGTCGCCGCGAAGCTGCTTCGGGCCGGCGGCTGGGTCGAGCCGGATCCCGACGTGCTGCCCACTGGGGCGGAGCTCATCGCGCACTATCTTTCA
>QHSM01000315.1 GCA_003221595.1 Candidatus Rokuibacteriota bacterium
AGGGCGCTCGGGATGGCCGCCATCCTCCAGCTCGACTACGGGGATCCCGAGCTCGGCGCGCGCATCACCGGCGCCACCTACGAGCTGGTGAAGCAGAAGGGCGTGATGGTCGCGCCCGTGACCGTCCTTCACCTGCGCGACCCGCGCGAGATCGCCGTGGAGCGGCTCGGCCAGGACCGCGGCGCAGCCCTCATGGACGACGGCGCGATGACACCGCTCCCGCAGATCATCGAGGCGGTCGTCGCGGCGCCCACCCCGGGAGCCTCAATGGCAACCGCCGCGGCCACCTGAGGGCGGATCGTCGTCTCGACCGTCGGTTGACGCTCCCAGAGGCCGTTCGTACACTCAATCCCGACAAGAACGCTTGGGATTGAGGAAGATCTCCTGACCTCCACGACCACAACGACCTCAAGCTCCACCGTGCGCGCTCAGACGAGCGCCGCCCATCGGCCGGCATTCCACGGCACCGGCGCCGTCGCGTTCAGCACGAAGGGCGAGTACGGCGTGCGGCTGATGGTCCAGCTCGGCCGCCACTACGGCGCGGGCCCCGCCTCGCTGGCCGAGATCGCGGCGGCCGAGGACATGCCCCGCGCGTACCTCGAGCAGCTCGCCTTTGTCCTTCGCGACGCCGGCCTCGTTGTCTCCACCCGTGGCGCCCACGGGGGTTACGAGCTCGCCCGACCGCCGGCTGCGATCCCGATGAGCGAGGTCCTTCGCGCCCTGGAGGGCCCGCTCGCACCGATGATCTGTGCCACCGACGAGCCGGGCCACGACCTGGCCTGCGATCGGACCTCGTCGTGCACCGTGAACCTGCTCTGGATCCGCGTCCGCGACGCGGTCGCGGGTGCGCTCGACGGCGTGACCCTGGCCGACCTCGTCCCGCAGCGCGTCGTCGCGATTCAGCGCGCACTGGCGAGTGGCGCCACCAGCGCCAACCAGAACCTCGAAGGAGCGGCAACCACATCGTGAGCGACGCGACGAACGGCACGACCAAGAGCCACCCCTCGGGCGAGGATCGCCTCGTCATCCGCGGCCTGAAGGTCGCGCCCATCGCCAACCGAGAGAGCGAGATTCTGCGGGGCATCGACCTCGAGGTTGGGCCGGGCGAGGTCCACGCGATCATGGGCCCGAACGGCTCGGGCAAGACGACGCTCGCCTATGCGCTGATGGGCCATCCCGCGTACGTGATCACCGGCGGCGAGGTGACGTGGCGCGGCCGAAACATCCTCAAGCTGAGCCCGGACAAACGCGCCCGTCTCGGCATGTTCCTCGCGTTCCAATACCCGACGGCGGTCCCCGGTCTGAGCGTCGCGAGCTTCATCCGGAGCGCGCTCAACGCCAAGCTCCAAGGCATCGACAAGAATCCCGACATCGATCCCACGGACGCGATCAAGGGCGGCGTCTCGATGATGGATTTCCGCAAGAAGATGCGCGAGAAGCTCGCCATGCTCCGGATGGACGAGAGCTTCGCGAGCCGGTACGTCAACGAGGGCTTCTCGGGCGGCGAGAAGAAGCGTCTCGAGATGCTCCAGATGGCGATGCTCGATCCGCAGATGGCGATCCTCGACGAGACCGACTCGGGCCTCGACATCGACGCCCTCCGTGTGGTCGCCGATGGCGTGAACGCGATGCTCAACCCGAACCTCGGCATCCTGCTGATCACGCACTACCAGCGACTGCTCAACTACATCACCCCCGACTACGTCCACGTCCTTGCCCAGGGCCGGATCGTCAAGAGCGGCGGCAAGGACCTGGCGCTCCGGCTCGAGGAGCACGGCTACGGCCCGATCCTGCGCGAGGCGGGTCTCGCCCCCGACGTACCCGACGAGGCCCTGCTCGTTCCCCGCGGCCCGGAGCTCGGCGCCGGCGACGAGCGCGACGGCGCCGGCACCGAGCACGCCGACCGCCCGATGGAGGCCGCCCGCTAGCCGGGCTGGTCGATCGAATGACCGTCACCGCAGCGCCGCAAACCGTGACCGCCCCCTCCGCGGAGGTCGGCGGGCGCATCCGGAACGGCAAGCTCGACCCAGAGGTCGTCCGCCGGGACTTCCCGATCTTCGAGACACAGGTCCACGGGCAGCCACTCGTGTTCCTCGACTCGGCCTCGACGAGCCAGAAGCCCAAGGCCGTGATCGACGCGCTCGACGCGTACTACCGCGAGTACACCGCGAACGTCCACCGCGGGATCTACGAGATCGGGGAGCGCGCGACCGCCAGCTACGAGGCGGCCCGCGCCTCCGTGGCGAGATTCATCAACGCCCCCGAGAGCCACGAGCTCATCTTCACCCGCAACGCGACCGAGGCGATCAACCTGGTCGCGTACGCGTGGGGCCGGAAGAACATCGGCCGCGGTGATGCGATCGTGCTCACCGAGATGGAGCACCACGCCAACCTCGTCCCGTGGCAGCTCCTCGCCCAGGAGAAGGACGGCGACCTCGAGTTCATCCCGATCACCGACGACGGGATCCTGCGCCAGGACGTCTACGAGGTGCTGCTCCGGCTCAAGCCGAAGCTCGTCGCGTTCACCCATGTCTCGAACACGCTGGGCACCATCAACCCGGTGGTCGAGATGGTCGAGGCGGCCCACGCGGCGGGGGCGCTCGTGCTCATCGACGGCGCGCAGGCCGTGCCCCACGTCCCCGTCGACGTGCAGGCGATCGGCGCCGACTTCTACGCGTTCTCGGGCCACAAGATGCTCGGCCCGACCGGCTCGGGCGCGCTGTGGGCACGGCGGGAGCTGCTCGAGGCGATGCCGCCATTCATGGCCGGCGGCGACATGATCCGCGAGGTCCATCTCCGTCGGTCGGAGTGGAACGACATCCCCTGGAAGTTCGAGGCGGGTACGCCGGACATCGCGGCCGGCATCGGACTCGGGGCGGCGGCGGACTACCTGGGGCAGCTGGGGATGGATCGCGTCCGCGTGCACGAGCAGGAGCTGCTGACATACGCGCTCGTCGCGCTCCAGCGCGAGCACCCCGACGTGATCCTGTACGGCCCGATGGACGCCGGGATCCGCTGCGGCGTCATCCCGTTCAACGTGCCCGGTGTCCACCCGCACGACGTGGCGCAGGTGCTGGATCGGTCGGGCGTGGCCGTCCGGGCGGGTCACCACTGCACGATGCCGCTGCACGAGCGGCTCGACCTGCCGGCGACGGCACGCGCCAGCTTCAACGTCTACACGACCCAAGCCGACGTCGATGCGCTCATCGAGGGCCTCCGCGAGGTCAAGCGCATCTTCGGGGCCGCGTAGAACCTCGGCTAGAATGCGCGAGCACTGATGGACGACCTGTACCGCGACTACATCCTCGAGCACTATCGACGCCCTCATAACTTCGGGGCGCTCGACAACGCGACCGCCACGCAGGAGGGCGCGAACCCGCTCTGCGGCGACCGGATCACGCTCCAGCTGCGCGTGGTCGGCGACCAGATCGCGGCGGTCGGCTTCACCGGCCGCGGCTGCGCGATCAGCCAGGCGTCGGCGTCGCTGCTGACCGACGAGGTCAAGGGCAAGGAGGTCGATGCGGCCGCCGCGATGCAGGCGAGCGACGTCCTCGACCTCCTGGGCATCGAGATCAGTCCGGCGCGGATGAAGTGCGCGCTGCTCTCGCTCGAGACGCTCCAGGGCGCCCTGGGCGGCCCCGCCGGGAAGGCCGGCGG
>QHSM01000316.1 GCA_003221595.1 Candidatus Rokuibacteriota bacterium
CCAGGGCCAGGAGCGGCGAGCGTTGGGCCAGCCCACGGAGCGCCGCCGTCGCTTCGGAGCGCTCCGACCGCGCGACCGCCTCGACGACGAGAAAGGCGCCCATGTTCCCGAAGACGTACGCGACCAGATAGAAGAGGACCATCGCCGTCCCGGAGGCGGACGCCGCGGCGAACCCCACGAGCATGTACCCGATGTGGGCGATCCCCGAGTACGCGAGCAAGCGCTTCGTGTTCTGCTGCGGCAGCGCCATCAGGTTGCCCGCGACGATCGTGATCGCCGCGAGGCCCGCGGCGATCGGGACCCAGGTGGCCGCGCGGTCGCCCATTCCCTCGAAGTACACACGGAACAGCGCCACGAAGCCGGCGGCCTTCGGCGCGACGGACAGCCACGCCACGAACGGCGTCGAGGCCGCCTCGTAGGTGTCCGGCACCCACATGTGGAACGGGAACGCCGCGATCTTGAACGCGAAGCCGGCGAACACCGCGAGCAGGCCCAGCAGCACGAGCGGCTGGCCCGGCACAAACGCCTGCGCGACTCCTCCGAGATCGGTCGTGCGCGCGGCGCCGTACACGAACGAGAGCCCGTACGCCATCACGGCGGAGGAGACGCTGCCGACCAGGAAGAACTTCAGGGCGGCCTCGACCGCTTCGTCCTGGCGCTTGAGAAAGCCCGCGAGGACGTAGAGCGGGATGGACATGAGCTCGAAGGCGACGAAGAGCAGGATCAGATCGCGGGCCGACGCGAGGACGAGCATCCCGAGCAGTGAGGACAGGATGAGCAGGTGATACTCGCCGGCGCGACGGCCGCAGGCGACCGCGTCGGAGGAGATGCCGCCAAGGAGGCCGATGAAGGTCGCGGCGAGGAAGAGCCGCTTCGCGAAGATCGCCAGCCCGTCCTGGACGAACATGCCGAAGAGTGCCGGCGGCGTCGGCTTCAGGAACGCGCTGACGATTCCCAGCACCAGGATGCCGACGGTCGCCAGCCAGGCGATCCAGCGGCGATCGCGGCCGCGGGCGCTCAGGCTCGCGCCGAACACCAGGAGGAGGAGGACGGCCAGGCCGAGCTCGAGCGTGAACGCCATCATGGGCTCACGATCCGGGCCAGCAGCGGGACCGTCGCGGTGCCCACCGGGGCGATCGCCAGGCCTGGCACCATGCCGAAGAGAACGAGCACGAACACCAGGACGACCAGCGCGACCCACTCGGGTCCCCGCGCGTCCTCGAGATGGTGGAACTCGCGCGCGGGCGGGCCCCAGAAGATCTGCTTGGCGACGCGCAGCACGTACACGGCCGTCAGGAACGTGCCGGCGACGGCCGCGAAGAGCCACCAGCGGTGGGCCGAGCGCCACGCGCCGAGAAAGGTCAGGAGCTCGGCGACGAAGCCGGCCGTGGCCGGCAGGCCGAGGGACGAGAGGCCGCCCACCGTGAAGGCAGTGGCGATGCCCGGCATCGTCTTGCCGAACCCGCTCATCTTCCCGATCTCCCGCGAGTGGGTCTTCTCGTAGACGAGCCCGACCAGCGCGAAGAAGAGGCCGGTCATGACGCCGTGCGCGAACATCTGGAACACCGAGCCGTTGAGCCCCGGCTCGGTCAGGGTCGCGGCGCCGAGCATGACGAGCCCCATGTGGGACACCGACGAGTAGGCGATCACGTACTTGAGGTCGGTCTGCGCCATCGACGAGAGCGCGCCGTAGACGATGTTCACGCACGCGACCGTCCCGACCAGCCACGCGAGATCGGCCGCGCCCTCCGGCAGGAGGCCCATGCCCACGCGGACGACCCCGTAGGCCCCGAGCTTCATCAGCACGCCGGCGTGGAGCATCGAGACCGCCGTCGGCGCCGAGGCGTGCCCGTCCGGCGACCACGTGTGCAGCGGCCAGATTCCGGCGAGGATGCCGAAGCCGACGTAGAAGGCCAGGAAGACCCAGCGCTGCAGCGCTCGGGGAAACGCCGAGGCCTCGAAATCGAGGAACGAGAACGAGCTGGCGCCGGCGTTGACGTAGAGGGCCAGGATCCCCACCAGGATGAACGCCGACCCGAACAGGAGGTAAAGCGTCAGCTTCATCGCCGCATACTCTTTCGTCCCGACGCCGGTCTCGCGGAACGCCCAGGCGAACACGCCGCGGGGACGCACCTCGCCCGTCGATCCCCAGATGCCGATCAGCAGGTACATCGGCAGCACGGCCAGCTCGTAGAAGAGGAACAGGACGAAGAGGTCGAGCGACACGAACACGCCGTACACGCCGGTGACGAGCGCGAGCAGCAGCGCGTAGAATTCCTGGCTCCGCACCTTGACGGTCCACGACGCGAACACGCCGGCCACGATGATGATCGACGTCAAGAGGAGCATCAGCAGGCTGATCCCGTCGGCGCCGAGCTCGTACGAGATGCCGAGCGGGGGCACGAGCGGGAGCTTCTCGTAGAACTGGAACCCGGCCGTGTCGTAGTCGTACGCGGCGTAGACCCGGATCGACAGCACGGCCGAGAGGCCGGTCGTCACGGCGGCGATCCACCGGACCGCGCGCGGCCGGTGGCGCGCCGTGAACATGATGAGCAGCGCGCCGACGAACGGCGACCACGTGATGATCGAGAGCTCCGGGATCAGCGAGAGCAGCTGGCGGATCACGACGTCAGCGCCATAGCTGGGCCCAGACGAGGAGCAGCAGCACGCCGAACGCGACGCCGTAGACGTAGTCCTGCGCCCGGCCGCTCTGGATGGCCCGCAGGCGGTGACCGCCGCGCAGCGTCAGGGCGCTCAGGACGTTGAGGAGCCCGTCCACGAGGTAGCGATCGACCCAGCCGACCAGCCGCGAGAACCCGAGCATGAGTCCGCGGTAGAGGCCGCCGTAGAGCGCGTCGAGCCCGTAGCGCCGGCGCGCCATGTAGTCCAGCGGCGCCAGGGCGGCGGCGACCCGCGCCGGCGCGATCGCGCCGCGCTGGTACATGGCCCAGGCCAGCAGGAACCCGACGAGCGCCAGGCCCACCGAGAGCGGCGCGAGCCACCCCGGGGACTCCTCGTGCCCCTCGACGCCGCCGAGCGCCAGACGGATTCCAACCAGAACGGTGAGCAGGGCCAGGATCCAGAGGGGCCCGCGCATCAGCCACGGGGCCTCGTGCGGGTGGCCCGCCGCGTGCGCCCGGCCGAAGAACGCGATGAAGACGACGCGGAACATGTAGAACGCCGTCAGCAGCGCCGTGAGCGCGAGCATCAGGAACGGACCGGTGAGATGGGCCTCCCACACGCCGCCGAGCACCGCCTCCTTGGAAAAGAACCCGGCGAGCGGCGGCACACCGGCGAGGGCCAGCGTCCCCACGATGAAGACGATGCCCGTGTGCGGCATCGAACGGAAGAGACCGCCCATCCGGAAGACGTCGTTGGTGCCGACGGCGTGGATGACGGCCCCGGCGGCGAGGAACAGGAGCGCCTTGAACAGGCCGTGCGTGAGCAGGTGCAGGAAGCCCGCC
>QHSM01000317.1 GCA_003221595.1 Candidatus Rokuibacteriota bacterium
TGGCCGCGTGCACGGCGCGGGCGACCAGCTCCTTTCCGACGCCGCTCTCGCCCGTCACCAGCACGTTGCTCGACGTGCGCGCCGCCAGCGCGATCTGCTCGCGCACGGCCCGGATCGCGTCGCTTTCCCCCACCAGCGTGTGGCCGGCCGCGGGTGGCTGCAGCGCCCGCCGCACGAGCCCGTCCTTCCAGATCGTCTCCCGATACTGGAGCAGGCGCTGCACTCGCTCTTTGAGAACGTCGACCGAGAACGGCTTTTCGAGGTAGTCGCACGCCCCGCGACGAAGGGCGGTGATCGCCGTCTCG
Organism: Candidatus Rokuibacteriota bacterium; assembly: GCA_003221595.1. GTDB lineage: Bacteria > Methylomirabilota > Methylomirabilia > Rokubacteriales > CSP1-6 > AR31. Next base: position 306 of record QHSM01000317.1, read on the forward strand.
AGCGCGGCGTACGCGGTCATCACGATGACCGACGCCCGCGGATTCAACAACCGCGAGCGCTCGAGCAGATCGAGCCCGTTGAGCCCGGGCATCACGATGTCGGTGACGATGACGTCGAAGTCCTGCTCCTCGAAGCGCGTCAGGGCCTCCTCGCCGCTTCCCGCCGTCGCGACGCTATAGCCCTCGGCCGCCAGGGACCAGGTCAGGATGTCCTGGATCGCGGGCTCGTCGTCTACTACGAGGATTGACGCGGTTGCCACGTGGGTCACCTTCAGTCTCAACGCCGCAGCTGATGCTGCGGGACATCCGGTCCTGGCGGGCACGTCCCACCCGACGGGGCCGAGCACACCTCGTGAGGCACCGAACACAGGTGCTCCGCTCGGGCGGACTCTAACACAATAGCGCGCCCCGTCACCATCGTTCAAGGGGCGGAAAGTGAAAATACATCAACTGCGATGAGACCTTGTCAGATCCCGGACAGTGCAGGATTTGCCCTGTGGTGAAAAACGATGCAGTCGCGAAATCGGTCCGCCCAAAACCTGAAGAAAACCTGAAGCTTTGACCCGGCGGTGTCCGAATCTGAGCACCGCCCAAGTCTGGCCGGCCCGTCAGGACGTCGTCAGGCCGCGCCGCGCGAGCTCGCCTTCGAGATCGAGCTCGGTCGTCCTGATCGAGACGCCGCCGGGCACCGTCCAGAAGATCTCGAACTCGAGCCCGTCAGGATCCTTCGCGTACAGGGAGAGGCTGACGCCGTGGTTGGACGAGCCGACGAGCGCGCCCGCGTCGATGAGCCGCTGACGCGCCCGCGCCAGGTCGGTGAGGTCGCCGACTTCCCACGCCGAGTGGTACATGCGCGCCACGCGCTCGTCGGGCCGCGAGACGCCGGTCTGCTCGAACAGGCCGAGATGATGGTCGTCCGCGGTGCCGGGGATGGTGAGGAAGGCCGCGTTGGGATAGCGTCGCTTCACCTCGAAGCCGACGACGTCGCAGTAGAAGCGCACGCTGCGCTCGACGTTCGACACCCACAAAACCAGGTGCTGCAGTCGCTTGAGGCCCGTTCCGGTCGTCGTGGCGCTTATCGCTCTGGCTCCGATGGGTAGTCGACGCTGACCGTGATGGCCACGCACGCGATGAGCGTGTCGGAGCCGGCGCGGAGACCGCCGTTGACGGCGCGGACGGTCACCTCGCCGTGCGGGAGCTCGCGACGGACGACGTCGAGCTTGACCGAGTCCGGATCGGGTACGCCGACGGTCACGTCGACCAGCATCCGCCCGCCGCGCTCGCGGACTTCCTGAAAGAGGGGCAGGCTCGAGTGCCGGATCGCGTCCGACACCGCGCGACAGGCCGCCTTGGTGGCATCGCGCCCGTGCACGTCGACACCCATCCCGAACTCGTGAACTTGCGGCTTTGGGCTCACCCCTCACCTCCGCGCGATCTGGTCACCGCCACGCCGCCGGCGTCCGCTACTCGCTCGTTCCCATCCGCGTGGCCTCGACGAACTGCTCGGTCGCGTCGTCGATGGCCCGACCGGAGCGGCCACGCGCATTCAGCACGTACAGCTTTTGGGGATCGATCGTCGCCTTCGGTGGCGGCGGCAGCTTCATCTCGTAGGTGACCGGACGGCTGTGATCGGCGAGCATCAGCGCCGGATTGTACACCGAGTTGAACTTCCAGAGGCTCCGGACGAAGTTCGTCTGTCCGCGCGCGAGCTGTCCGGCGACGGTCGATACCAGACCGCGGAACGCGGCCCACCCGAGGTGCTTGGTGGCGAGCACCCGCTGCGTCTTGATCAGCTCCGCGTAGAACTCGGGCAGCGGCAGCTTGGTCGGCAGGACGGCGTGCTGGATGTCGTAGAGGCGATAGTCGCGCGTGTGGACCCGACGCGCCTCCGTGTGCCACGTCTCGGTGCCCGGGTAGGGTGTGTTGACCGAGATGTTCACGATCTCGGGAATCTCCAGGCACCACTGGCGGACCACCGCGAACCGCTCGCGGTCCCACTCGGGATCGGCGATCAGGTTGATGGCGACCATGATGCCGAGCGAGCGCGCGAACTCGAGAGCCTCGAAGGCTTTCCCGAGGGAAATCCGCTTGCGGTACTTGCGCAGGCCTTCCTCGTCGATGGCCTCGAGCCCGAGGAACATGTACCGGAGCCCGAGGCGTGTCCAGAACTTGAAGACCTCGCGATTGCGCAGAAGAACGTCGCCGCGCGTCTCGAGATAGTACTGCTTGCGGATTCCGCGGCGCGCGATGGCCTCGCCGATCTCGAAGCCGTGCCTGGCCTGCACGAAGGCCACGTCGTCGACGATGAACACGCCGGGCTCCTTGAAGGAGGCCAGATCGTCGACCGCCCGCTCCGGGCTGACCACGCGGTAGCTCCGGCCGTAGAACGTCCACGCGCTGCAGAACGAGCAGTCCCAGGGGCAGCCGCGGGCGAACTCGATCGACGCGCACGGATCGAGGGTGCCGAGAAAATACCGCCGCCGATGCCGGAGCAGGTCCCGCGCCGGCATGAGCGTGTCGAGATTCTCGATCAGGCCCGGGGCCGGCCCCTCGCCGTCGAGGGTGCGGACGCCGGCCACCTTGGCGACCGCGCGGCGATCGTGCTCGACGGCCTCGAGCAGCTCGGCCACCGAGGCTTCGCCCTCGCCCTTCAGGATGCAATCGATGGCGCCGCCGGCGTGCTCGAGGAATTCCTGCGCGATGAACGACGCGCTGTGGCCGCCCACGAACACGAAGGTGTCGGGGCGCCGCGCGCGAGTCAGCTTCGCGAGATCGACGATCTCCGGAACGTTCGCCAGGTAGTTGCAGGAGAAGGCCACCACGTCCGGCTGCCACTCGTCGAGGAGCCGCAGGTAGTCCTTGTGCGTCTCGGCCTGCAGATCGATCAGCTGCACCTGGTGGCCGGCGCGGCGAACGGCCGCGGCGACCAGCTCGAGCCCCAGGGGCTCGAGCCGCAAATAGATCTTCGTGTACATCAGGGGACCGGGATGAACCGCTAGGAATCGAATGGCTCGGGCCTCCAGTGCGCCTATTGTCCCTCGTTAGACAAGCGACTGCTCGGAAAGACTACGCGCGGATGGCACCGGGCCGCCCATCTTCGACGACAAACGTCGCCAGGGTGTCGACCTCCGCGGTCGGCCGCGTGACATTGCGTACCGTCCTCAGGTCGGCGCGCAGCCGCTCGCGCGTGATCTCCATGCGCACGTAGCCCCGCCGGGTACCGTTGCCGAGACGGATGTGAGGATTGTCGGCCAGCAGCGCGTCGACCTCCGCCTGCGGGCGCCGGAACTGCGACGTGATGGAGGTGCCGACGAACTCGGTGGCCACGACCGGCGAGCGCGGGTCATCGAAGTCGGGCTTGAGGTCGGTCACCCAGAACGAATGCACGTCGCCACCCAGCACGACCGGATTCGCGGGCTTTCGCTGGCCGATGTACTCGAGCAGGCGACGGCGGGCCGCCGGGTAGCCGTCCCATCCGTCGGTCCAGAACTTCTGGCCCGGGCCGGGCTTCCGATCGAGCTGGGCCATCAGGGTCTGCTGGGCGATGACGTTCCAGCGAGCGGTCGAGTGGCCGAGGCCGTCCATGAGCCAGCGCTCCTGCTGGTCGCCAAACATGGTGATGCGTGGATCGAGCCGCTCCTGGCAGTCCTCGACGACGTTCGCGCCTCCGCGGCCCGGCGCGGCGCACGGCTGGTGCGATCGATGCTGGCGGTCGTCGACCAGGATGATGTCCGCGAGGCGGCCGAACCCGACGCGTGTGTAGATCCGCATGTTGGGCCCCTGCGGCACCATCTGGCTCGGGAGCGGCATGTGCTCGTAGTAAGCCCTGTACGCGGCGGCGCGGCGCTGCAGAAACCGCTCCGGCGGATCGAGATACTCCGAGCGGTCGTTGGCATAATCGTTCTGGACCTCGTGGTCGTCCCAGGTGCAGAGCCACGGGTAGGTCGCGTGCGCCGCCTGGAGGTCGGGGTCGCTCTTGTACAGCGCGTGCCGGATCCGGTATTCGTCGAGCGTCTTCGGCTCCGGCGCGCCGTGCGCCCGGACGAGGTTCGCGCCCCACGAGGATTCGTAGATGTAGTCGCCGACGTGGATGATCAGGTCGAGGTCGTCCTTGAGCATGTGGCGATACGCGACGAAGTAGCCCTGCTCGTATTGCTGGCAGGAGGCGAAGGCGAAGCGGAGGCGGTCGCTGTCGGCGTTCGCGGCCGGCGCGGTCCGCGTGCGGCCGATGCCGCTCACCTCGCCGCCCACGCGGAAGCGGTACCAGTACCACCGGGCGGGCTCGAGCTGATCGACCTCGACGTGGACCGCGTGCGCCCACGCAGGCGTCGCGCTCGCGACGCCCCGCCGGACCACCTGGCTCATGCGATCGTCGGTCGCCACCTCCCACTCGACAGAGATCGCGTCGGGCGGCATGCCGCCGCCGGGCGCTGAGGGGGTTGGAGCCAGGCGGGTCCAGAGAACCACTCCGTTCGGCGAGGGATAGCCGGAGGCGACGCCGAGCGTGAACGGCGGCGCGGCGAGCCTGGGCTGAGCGCCCGCGCGCCGGATGGGAGCTGGAGCGAGGGATGAGCCGCCCAGCGCAAGCGCGCCGGCCAGAAACCGACGGCGGCCGACACGCCGGGCGGTCGATTCCGTCCCGGACGACCGAAGCGACGCCACGACGAACGAAGAATAGACGTCTCGCGGCCGGAGAACAAGAAACTCGTTCAGCGAGGACGGGGCATCCCGCGGATGGGACGCCCCGCCACGCAAAGGTCAGCTGCGCACGTAGACCGTCTTCATGGCGCGGTCGCCATGCGGGCTTTGCATCGTGGTGTCGATCGTCAGGGTCCGGCCGTCCGGCGAAAGCGTCCAGACGGACTGCCGGGACATCGTGCGGTCGCCCGCCTCGCTCTTCTTCACGTGCACGCGGGTGAGGACCAGCCGATCGCCCTCGAAGGCCGCGCGGGTCACGACTTCGCCGCGGTAGCCACGGCGGGTCTGGTCGGTCCCGTCCGTGAGGTAGGTGTCGGTCATGGAGCGCTCGCGGGTACCCGTGGTCATGATCCGGGTGACCTTCAGCGTGCTGCCATGCTGGTCGACCACCAGCTTGACGTCGGGCGGCTGCGGCGGCTGCGCCTGCGGGTCGGGCTGGCTTCGGCCCTCGTGCCTGGGAAACTGGCTCTGCGCGCGGTCGAGCGTCCAGGCGCCCGTGAACTGCGGCTCTGCCCGCGCGGCGACCGCGCCGATCCCGAGCAGGAGCATTGTCATGGTGGCGATCGTCCGTTTGAACCCTCTCATGAGCCTCCTCCTTGGCGAACGTTCTGCTCCGTTCGACGGCGCCTCCCTTCCCCTTGTTTACGCGGGGACACCCGTATTCTGTTGCGCGCCGAGAGGCGCCGGTGGCGCCGCTGGGAGGGCGCGCACATAGATGCCTGGACGGGCGGGCGAGCCGTCGTCGAGATGAGCGACTGGCCCGGCTCGCGGCCGAAGCCGGCCTCGGGACGAAGCCCATGAAGCCGCAGCGTGTCTACGCGGAGCTCCGGCGCGTCCTGCTGCCGGAGACGATGGTGGCGCTCGACGCCGGCGCAGCACCGGCGTACGGGTACGACCGTCTGCAGTTCGCGCGGCCCCGCACGCTTCTCACACCGCTCGACCTGGGCGGGCTGGGCTTCGCGTTTCCGGTGGCGCTCGGCGCCAAGCTCGGCCGGCCCGAGGCAACGCTCAGGAGATCGAGACCGCCGTCAGACACGACATCGAAGTCGTCACGATCGTCATGAACAACAATTGCTGGGGGTCGGAGAAGGCCGCCATCATCGAGATCCCGATCGACCCCGACGAATTCCCGACTCCGGCCGCCGCCGTCCGGCGCCCCGACTGAGACGACGGGATCGCCGCGCGCGGCCGCCTACGGGCTATCGATCCGGAGAGCTACTCGTAGCGGCTGATGTGCAGATGCACGCCGTGACTGGACGCCGGCTCGACGGTGACCTCGCCGGTACCCCGCAGGAGCGCGGTGCCGGCGCGGTCGAACGCGGCGGTCAGCCCCGGGAAATCTTCGGCGACCATCGAGAGCGCCACCAGCCCCTCGATG
>QHSM01000318.1 GCA_003221595.1 Candidatus Rokuibacteriota bacterium
GGTCGACCGGCTGGGCGAGTGGTCGCAGCTGCCGAAGCGCTTTCTCCGGGACGACGTGGTAGCCGACGCGGCCGCCCACGTGCTGCACCGCCACGCCCCCGACCTGCTCCTCGTCCATTTCCTCTGCGCCGACAGCTTCCAGCACCTTCACGGTCCCCGCTCTCCGGAGGCCTACTGGGCTCTCGAGTACGTGGATCACTGCGTGAGCCGCGTGCTGGCCGCGCTTCCGTCCGGGGCCCTCGAGCGCGACACCGCGGTGCTCGTGGTCTCCGACCACGGCTTCCTGTCTTCCGAGCGGGAGATCCGCGTGAACGTGCGCCTGCGTCAGCTCGGCCTCCTGAAGATCGACGCCGAGGGGCGCATCGTCGAGAGCCGGGCCCGCTTCGTCACCAACCACGGCGCCGGCTACGTCTACGTCCTCGATCCGGCCGATCGCCCGTCGCTCGTTCACGATCTGCAGTCGGAGCTGGCCGGCCTCGAGGGTGTGACGGGCGTCTGGGGCGTGGCCGACTATGCCGGCCTCGGGCTCCCGGTCCCGGACGTGAATCCGATGGTCGGCGAGCTCGTGCTCGAGGCCGCGGAAGGCTACGCCTTCGGCGACGAGGCGCGCGGCGACGACCACGTCGGCCCGCCTCGCTATCGCGGCAACCACGGCCACCGGCCGACCCATCCGGACAACGGCGCGTTCTTCCTGGCGGCGGGCGCCGGCGTGAGGCGCGGCGCCGAGCTCGGCGCCATCATGAGCCGCGACGTCGCCCCGACGGTCGCGCACCTGCTCTCCGTCAAGCTCGGCGACGTGGAAGGCACGCTGCGCGCCGACGCGCTCGCCTGACGGGAGCCTCGCTCACGACGCCGTTCCCACGATCAGCTCGTTGCCGCTGATCGTGAGCGTCGTGCCGAGCCTGTCGCACCGGCGCCCGATCTCCTCGACCGCGTCCCTGTCGTGGCGCGGATCGCAGACGTAGGTTTCGTTGCGCTCGTTGTGACGCACGAGCGAGAAGGCGACCTCCGCGAGCGTCGCGTCGTCGAAGGCGAGGCGGGCGAGCATGCCGACCCAGTCCCCGTGCGCCCGGCCGCCGTGCCCGGTGTGGAACGAGAAGCTGCCGAGGCCGTAGAAGATCGGCTTGCCCCGGTACATCTCGACCGCGCACGCGTAGTGCGGTCCGTGGCCCATGACCACGTCGGCCCCGGCGTCGATCGCCGCGTGCGCGATCTCCACCTGGTAATCCAGGACGTCCTCGGCCAGTCCCCAGTGATGCGAGGCGACCACGATGTCGGCCTCGGCGCGCAGCGCGCGCAGATCGCCCGTGAACTCGGTGAGCGACCGGACGTCCGCCCAGGTGACGATGGCTGGGGGCAGGCCGGGACGATTCGCGGGCGGGACACCGGCGCGCCGCGTCTGAAGGGGCGGCTCGTACGCCGTGCGTCCGGTCAGCACGGCGACGCCCGGCGAATCGCCGGTCGCCTCGTGGCCGGTGGCCCAGTAGACCGACGTCCGCTGGAGGAAACCGAATCGCAGGCCCTGGTGGGTGACGACGGCGGGGGCGCGCGCGGCCTTACTGTTCAATCCGGCGCCGGTGCAGGGGATACCGATGCGCGCGAGCTCCCGGAGGGATGAGCGGATCGCCTCTTCGCCGTAGTTGACGTTGTTGGCGTTGCCGATGGCGTGATAGCCGCCGAGGACGAGGGCTTGCGCCGACGCGAGCGGCGCGTAGAAGCCCTCGCGCTCGACCGAGTGCCCGCCGCCCCGCTCATAGAAGCAGCACTCGAGGTTGCCGAACAGCACGTCGGCCCGCCGCAACGTGTCCCCGATCAGCCCGAACGGCACCTTCGGATCGGTGACGTTCATGAGATTCACGTCGCCGGTCAGCATCAGCGTTCGTCTCATGGCTCACCCCTTCGCGTCATGATAGGGTCGGGCGAACCATGGAGGCTCCGGGATTTCCACCGACCGTGTCCGCCTGAGCGTCACCGAGGCGCGCGCGCTGGCCGAGCGGGCCATGCGCGGGATCGGCTACGAGCCCGAGGAAGCGCGCATTCTCGCCGACCACGTGATCGACGCCGCGCTGTGCGGCTACGAGTACTCTGGCCTGGCGAAGCTGCTCAACGTCGCCGACTATCCGCGCTTCAAGGCACCCCGCGGCCCGATGCGCATCATCAAAGAGACGAGCGTGTCGGTACTGTTCGACGGCGGCAACCAGAGCGGCATGCTGGGGATGTACTACGCCACCCGCGCCGTCATCGAGCGGGCGCAGGCCCACGGCTTCGCTTTCGTCGGCGTCAACAACATCTGGATGAGCGGCCGCAGCGCCTACTACGTCGAGATGGTGGCGCGGGCGGGGCTGATCGGCATCCACACGGTGGCCGCGCCGCCCATGGTCGCGCCGCTGGGCGGCGCCAAGGCCGCGCTCGGCACCAATCCGATCGCCTTCGGCTTTCCGATGGACGGCGATCCGCTGGTGATCGATCTCGGCACCTCCGCGTTCATGGGCACCGACCTGCAGTTCCGGCAGCG
>QHSM01000319.1 GCA_003221595.1 Candidatus Rokuibacteriota bacterium
CTGGCCAGACCCGCGAGAAACGCGTCGTCCAGATACTGCTCGACCCGATCGCGAGCCTCGTCGGTCGTCTGGCCGAGCAGCAGGAGCTCGGGTCCGACGGAGCGGACCGGCACATCTGGTCCGTCGGACGACCGTCGCGCGATCCTGGCTCCGCTCATTCCCCAGTGGGGACCCTGCAGCGCGCTTCCCGGATTCGCTGCGCGCCTGCCCCCGGAAGGGACCGCCGTTCCGGGCGCCGCCGCCGCGGGACGGAGGGCCGAGACCGGAACGCGGACGGTGACGGAGCCCGAGCGAACCGTCGCCGAGCTGCCGGCGATTTCGACCAGCTCGCCCCGGACGCCCAGATGCTCGGCGGCGACCGTCGCGCCGGGAGCCAGGGCGGCCATCTCGACCGCGGGCTCCTCCGGCGTGGTCGTCTCGACCTTCACCGCGGCGTCCCGAACGCGCCGGCGGCTCTCGTCCAGCGAGCGTCGCGAGCGGTCGGTGCGCTTGAGCTTGTCCCACTCGGCGGCGAGCGCGCGGCGGATCTCGCTGACGAGCGCCGTGGCCTCGGCGCGCGCCCGCGCGACGATTGCCTGGGCCCGGCTCTCGGCGGCCGCCTCGGTCCGGCGGGCCTTCGCCAGGCGGGCTGCGGTCTCGGCGTCGACGCGCTCGATCTCGCGCGCCCGCTCGACGTCCGACCGCGCGTGGGCGTCGAGCGTCGCGAGCAGCTCGGACAGCCGCGCGGCGTGCTCCGAGCGGTGGGCGTTGGCGCGGGCGATGAGCTCGGCGCCAAGGCCGAGCCGCGCGGCGATCGTCAGCGCGTAGCTCTGGCCCGGCTGGTCGTAGCGCAGGCGAAAGGTCGGCGCGAGCGTCGCGGTGTCGAACTCGACCGATGCGTTGCGAGCGCGCGGATGCGTGGACGCGAAGGCCTTGAGAGGCTCGAGATGGGTCGTCGCGATCACCAGGGCGCCGCGCTCGGCGAGCTCCTCGAGAATCGCCTGGGCCAGGGCCGCGCCCTCGTCGGGATCGGTGCCCGCGCCGAGCTCGTCGAGGAGGACGAGCGAGCCCTCGTCGGCCGCGTCGAGAATCTCGCGCGCCTGCTTGACGAAGGCCGAGAAGGTCGAGAGGTTCTCGGCCACCGACTGGTCGTCGCCGATGATCGCGAAGACGTCGTCGAACACCGGCAGCCGCGAGCCCTCGTCGGCCGGAAGGTGACAGCCCACCTGCGCCATCAGCGCGTGCACGGCGAGCGTCTTGAGCGCGATCGTCTTGCCGCCCGCGTTCGGTCCGGTGATGACGAGCAGCGGACGCTCGGGTCCGAGCTCGAGGTCCATCGGGACGACCGTGCGGCCGGGGTCCGACCAGCCCTGGGCGAGCAGGAGCGGATGGCGCGCGCCGCGGAGCGCGACGACCCGCTCGGTGTCGATCAGGGGCGCGGTCGCGCGCATCCGCTCGGCGGCCTGGGCCCGCGCGAACGTCCAGTCGAGCTCGCCGATGGCGCCCACCAGGGTCTCCAGGTCGTCGAGGCGCGCGCGCACGCCGGCGGTCAGGTCGGCGAGAATTCGTGCGATCTCGTGCTGCTCCTCGCGGGTAGCCTGAACGAGGTCGTTGTTGGCGTCGACGACGTGCTCGGGCTCGATGAAGAGCGTCTGGCCGCTCTGCGACCGGTCGTGGACGATGCCGCGCACGCGGCCCCGCGACTCGGCGCGCACCGGGAGGACATACCGTCCGTGACGGAGCGTGACATAGCGGTCGGCGAAGAGCCGGTCGGCGTCGCTTCCCTGGAAGGCCCGCTCGAGCTCGGCCGCGAGCCGTCGGCGCGCATCGCGGATCTCACGACGCAGCCGCTTCAGGGTCGGGCTCGCGTCGTCGGTCACGGAGCCGCTCGCATCGAGGGCCCGGCGGAGGCGATCGGCGAGCTCGGAGAAGCGAGGCAAGGCATCGGTGATGGCGGCGACAGCAGGACTCGACTCACGCGAGGCCTGGCCGTGGGCGCGAAGCTTGGGACTCGCTTCCAGGGTCGGGACGATCTGGATCAGCTCGGGACCCTCGAGCATGCTGCCGTCGGCGCGACAGCGCCCGAGGAGGGGACGGATATCGGGGAGGGCTTCCAGCGGAAGCGGCCCGGCGGTGGAGAGAGCCAGCCGGGCCTGGCGCGTCATCTCGATCGCCGCCCGGACACCGGAGACCTCGGTGAGCGGCTCCGCAGTGATCGCTCGGTCACGACCCATCTCGGTCAACGCTTCGTGGGCTAGGAGGGCTCGCACCGCATTCCACTCGGTGCCGGGCTCCCAGATTCGGCCTGACTCCAACCTGGGCCTCATTCGCTCCCGGCCCGCATCAGGGGAGGGTCGGCGAACATCCAGGAGTTACGGCTAATCGGACATCCGTTCGCGTCGCTTCGCCTTCTTGCGGGCGGCGAGGGCTTTTCGCTTCCGCCGAACGCTTGGTTTTTCGTAGTGCTGGCGCTTTTTGAACTCGGACAGGAGCCCGGCTTTCTCGCACTGCTTTTTGAAGCGCTTGAGGGCGCTTTCTACGGACTCGTCGGGCTCGACGATGACCTTAGTCACTGTGACTCCCCCTCCGGGTGGCCACCCTCGTGATAAACAACAACTATATACCACGTGCCCCACCCCCGGGCAATCAAACGGCGGCCTGCTAGACTGACGCCGTTGACGCCCACTGCGCCGCCCGTCTACACGGTCGCGCCGTTCGTCGCCATGCTCCTGGCGATCGCTTTCTGTCCGCTCTGGGTGCCGCGCTGGTGGGAATCGAACGGAAACAAGATGGTCGTGTCCGCGGTCCTGGGCCTGCCGATTCTCGTCCTGTACCTCTACAGGCGCCCGGGCGCGCTCGGCGCCACGGCCGAGGAGTACGTCTCCTTCCTCGTCATGCTGGCCGGGCTCTACGTGATCTCCGGGGGGATCCTCCTGCGCGGCGATCTCGAGGCCACGCCCCTGACCAACGTCGCGTTCCTCGCGCTTGCCTCGGCTCTCGCGTCGCTCATCGGCACCACCGGCGCCTCGATGCTCCTGATTCGCCCGCTGCTACAGACCAATCGAGAGCGTACTCACGTCCGACACACCGTCATCTTCTTCATCTTCCTGGCCTCCAACATCGGCGGCATGCTGACGCCGCTCGGCGA
>QHSM01000320.1 GCA_003221595.1 Candidatus Rokuibacteriota bacterium
GTTCACCATGGTGTGGATTTATCGCCGCATCGTGAGCTCCGGCACCTACGTCACCATCACCGGCAAGGGTTTCCGGCCGCGTGTCATGGACGTCGGGAGGCTGCGCTGGCCGTTCCTCGGCGTCTGCATCGCCTATCTTGGCGTCGCGGTCATCCTGCCCGTGCTGACGATCACGTACGCGTCGTTCCAGCACCTGACCACCGCGTTCCCCCGCGCCGGCAACTTCACGCTGGTCAACTATCAGACCGCGTTGTCTCTGGACGCGGTCCGCTCCGCGCTGGGCAACAGCCTGCTCCTCGGCCTCGCCACGGCGAGCATCGGCGTCTTGTTGATGGGGTTTCTCTCCTGGCTCATCTATCGTTCGCGGCTGCCCGGCGCCGGCGTCATCGAATATCTCCTGATGTTTCCGCAGGCGGTCCCGCGCCTGGTCTTCGCCTTCGGGATGCTGTGGGCGTGGCTGATCTTTCCGATCCCGATCTACGGCACCCTGTGGCTCTTGCTGATCGTCTACCTCACGGTGTTCCTGCCACTTGGCTTCCGGACGATCTCCGGCGTGATTCTCCAGATCGACCGGTCGCTGGAGGAATGCGCCCAGATGTGCGGAGCGACCTGGGGCTACCGGCTGCGCACGGTGACCATGCCGCTGCTCAAGCCCGGGCTGATCGCGGCGTGGCTCCTCCTGTTCATCGCGAGCGTCCGCGAGCTCCTGCTCCTCCTGTTCGCGGTCGCGCGGCGCGCGGTCCAGGCAGGGGGCGAGTGACGATGGCCCGCGCGTCGATCGAGGTCCGTGACCTGATCGTTCGGTATGGCGGAGTCGTCGCGGTGCGCGGGGTGACGTTCACCGTCGGCGCCGGCGAGCACCTGACCTTGCTCGGCCCGTCCGGGTGCGGCAAGACGACCACGCTTCGGGCGATCGCCGGGCTCGAGAAGCCCGCGTCGGGCGAGATCCGGATCGGCGGAACGCCGGTGTTCTCGTCAGCGCCCAATGTGAACGTCCCGGCCGAGCGTCGCGGGCTCTCGATGGTCTTCCAGTCCTACGCGATCTGGCCGCACATGAGCGTGTTCGACAACGTGGCCTACGGCCTGCGCGTGCGCAAACGCCCGGAGGCCGAGGTGGCCACCCGCGTGCGCGAGGCCCTCGACCTGGTCCAGCTCGGCGAGCTCGAGAGCCGGAGCGCGTCGAAGCTGTCGGGCGGCCAGCAGCAGCGCGTCGCGCTGGCCCGGGCGTTCGTCTTCTCCCCGTCGGTGCTGCTCTTCGACGAGCCGCTGTCGAACCTCGACGCCAAGCTGCGCGCGGAGATGCGGGTCGAGCTGAAGGAGCTCCAGCGCCGCCTCGACATCACCTCGGTGTACGTCACCCACGACCTCGAGGAGGCTCTCGCCATCTCCGATCGGATCGTGGTGATGCGCGACGGCGTCATCGAGCAGGTGGGCTCGCCCGGCGAGATCTACGATCGCCCGCGCAACACCTTCGTCGCCGACTTCGTGGGATCGGCCAACCTGATCCGGGGTCGCCGCCGTCCGGACCTCGAGCGCAACGGGCTCGTGGTCCTGGAGACGCCGGGCGGCGCGCTGGTGCACGGCATCGCCCTCGGCCGCCCGGTCGGTCCCGAGGCGCTCGTCGCCGTCCGCACCGTCCGCCTCCGACTCGAGCGCGCGCGCCCGGCGACGGCCGTCAACGCGTGGCCGGCGCGGATTCGACAGCGCGTTTTTCAGGGAGACTTCACCCAGTATCACGTCGACTGGGACGGCCGGCAGCTCATCGTGCGCTCGGCGGCGTCGGACCCGATGACCGAGGGCGACGAGGTGTTCGTCAGCGCGGACCCGAGGCACTGCGTGCTCCTGGAGGAGTGAACGTGAGCGACCGGGCCACTGCCGTGGGGGGCCAGCCGGTGGCACGTTCGGCAAGGTTCAGCTATGCTTTACCGTTCGCGTGACGCGGAGACAGGGGCACGAAAGGAGCTGCGCGCCGAGCGGAAAGCCCGCCGCGGCGGCGCTCCAGGAGATTCCCGATGGCGCGACGCGCCGAGCGGAAGCGACCGCGGGGCCGCACCTCGCGTAGCGAGCTCCAGAGACGGAATCGCGCGCGTAAGTCCCCCGACCAGGCGCGGAAGGCGACCTGTCCCGTGGTGGTGGGCATGGGCGCCTCGGCCGGCGGCCTCGAAGCCTTCATCCGCTTCTTCCGGACCATGCCGCCAGACAGCGGCATGGCGTTCGTGGTGATCCAGCATCTCGATCCCACCCACGAAAGCCTGACCGCCGAGCTGCTGGGCAAGCACACGAAGATGCCCGTGCGGCAGGTGGCCGGCGACACGCCCGTCGAGAGAGACCTTCCGGACGCTGGCCGAGGATCAGCAGGAGCGGGCCATCGGCATCGTCCTCTCCGGCAGCGGCACCGACGGCACGCTCGGCCTGAAGGAGATCAAGACGGTCGGCGGTATTGCCCTCGTCCAGGAGCCCACCACCGCTCAACATGATGGCATGCCGAGGAGCGCGATCGCCGCCGACGCGGCCGACCACGTGCTGACGGTAGAAAAGATTCCGGAGATGCTGCTGAGGTACGCGCAGCATCCCTACGCCGCCCTGGCGAGGCAGGGACCCGCCGGCGAGAAGGGCGGTTCGGAAGACTTGACCGGGGTCCTGGCCCTCCTCCGCACCCGGCTTCACTTCGACTTCAGCGGCTACAAGCCCGGCACGCTCGTCCGGCGAGTCCGCCGTCGAATGGGGCTTCGGCACGTCGAGCGCATGCCGGACTATCTTCAGCTCCTGCGCAGCGACCCCGGCGAGGTCAAGACCCTCTTCAAGGACCTGCTGATCGGCGTGACCCGCTTCTACCGCGATAGGGAAGCATGGAACTACCTCGAGGAGCAGCTCCTGCCTTCCCTCCTGCGAGGCAGAGAGGCCGGCGCCCCGTTGCGGGTGTGGGTCGCTGGGTGCGGTACCGGCGAGGAAGCGTATAGCCTGGGCATGCTGCTGATCGAGCAGAGTCAGTCTGCGGAATGGAACGGCCCGATCCAGATCTTCGCCTCGGACGTGGACAAGGAAGCGTTGGACATTGCCCGCACAGGCATCTACCCGGAGAGCATCGCGGCCGACGTGCCCCCCGGACGCCTGCGCCGGTTCTTTCTGCAGGATGGGACCCACTACCGCGTGAACAAGGAGCTCCGCGAGGCGATCGTCTTCGCCGAGCAGAACCTCATCGCCGATCCGCCGTTCTCCAAGCTCGACCTGATCAGCTGTCGGAACCTGCTCATCTACTTGAGCGCGGACGTCCAGAAACGCATCATCTCACTGCTCCACTTCGCACTGGCCGAAGGCGGATACCTCTTCCTCGGCAGCGCGGAATCGATCGGATCCGCGGAGGATCTCTTCGAGACCATGTCGAAGCGTTGGAGGACCTATCGGCGTATCGGGGCCACCCGTTACGAGATGCTCAGCCTGCCCACGGCCGCGCACAGGCCGACCCCAGAGTTGTTAGCCGATCCCCTGGCGCCATCAAAAGCCAATCGGCTGCTCACCCGGGTCCAGCAGCAGCTGCTCGAGCGCTATGCCCCGGCCGGCGTGGTGATCAACCGCCGGCACGAGATCCTGCTGTTCGTGGGGCGAACCGATCTCTACCTGACTCAGCCGGCCGGCGCGCCGACGGATGACCTCCTGACGCGCGTGCGCGAGGGTTTACAGACGCGGCTGCGGGGGCTGGTGCGCCAGGTGGTCACCGACCACGAGTCGCAGGCGATCGCCGTTCGCGTCCGGCGCGACAACGTCTGGCATCGCGTCCGGGTTGCCGTCGAGCCGATCCAGCTTTCGGGTGACACCGAGGGCCTGCTCCTCGTCTCCTTCGCTGACGACGAGGAAGCGAAGCCCCGGCCGGCGCCCGAAGCCGCCGGCGCAGCGGTGACCGAGCGAGACGACTCCGTGGTACGGCAGCTGGAAGCCGAGCTGAAGGCTTCCCGGGAGGACCTGCAAGGCACCGTCGCGGGAATGGAGGCCTCGAACGAGGAGCTCACGGCGGCCAACGAAGAGGTGATGTCGGTCAACGAGGAGCTCCAGTCGACCAATGAGGAGCTGGAGACCTCGAAGGAGGAGCTCCAGTCGCTGAACGAGGAGCTGAACACGGTGAACGCGCAGCTCCAGAGCAAGCTCGACGAGCTGGAGCGCACGAACAACGACCTCGACAACCTGCTGACGAGCACGAACATCGCGACGGTCTTTCTCGATGGCCATCTCCGTATCCGGCGGTTCACCGCCGCCGTTACGAGGCTCTTCACCCTGATCCCCTCCGACGTCGGCCGACCTCTCGCCGATATCGCGCCGACGTTCACCGACCCGGCGTTGCTGACGGACGCGACGACGGTGCTGAAGACGCTCACGCCGCGGCAGTCCGAGGTGGCCACGCGTGAGGGCCGCTGGTACATGCGTCAGGTCCTGCCCTACCGCACGCAGGACAACCGGATCGAGGGGGTGGTGATCACGTTCTCGGACGTGGCGGCCGAGGCGCTGCAGGGAGCCCGGTTCGATCTGGAGGCGGCGTTGAACAAGCTGGCCGCCAACGAGGCCCGGCTGCGGACGACCCTGGACACCGCCGCCGACGCGATCATCACGATCGACGAGTCGGGCCGGGTGCAGTCATTCAACCTTACCGCCGAGAAGATGTTCGGCTACAGCGCCACGGAAGTGATGGGCAAGAACGTGTCCATGCTCATGCCGCTGCCGTACTCAAAGGAGCACGATGGTTATCTCA
The DNA here is from genome assembly GCA_003221595.1 of Candidatus Rokuibacteriota bacterium. Lineage (GTDB taxonomy): Bacteria > Methylomirabilota > Methylomirabilia > Rokubacteriales > CSP1-6 > AR31. The sequence goes on from QHSM01000320.1 coordinate 4,742, forward strand.
CCCGCTACCGCGAGACGGGAGTGGCGCACATCATCGGGATCGGCCGCGAGGTCGAGGGACTCCGCAAGAACGGAACGCGCGTGCCGCTTGACCTTTCCCTGAGCGAGTTCACCGACTCTACGGGTCGCAAGTTCACGGGCATCCTGCGCGACCTGACCGAGCGCAAGCAGGCCGCGCAGTGGCGGCGCGAACACGAGTCGCAGCTCGCCCACCTGCTGCGGGCCAACACCGCGGGGGAGTTCGCGGCCGGCCTCGCGCACCAGCTCAACCAGCCGCTCGCGGCGCTCGCGAACGACATCGCGGCGTGCCAGGCGCGGCTCGGCGCCGGCCGCGCGCCCGGCGTGCGCGCGCTGCTCAAGCACGCCACCGCCGAGGCCCAGCGCGCGGGCGCGATCTTGCGCCGCTTCCGCGACCTGATCCGGAAGAAGCCTCAGCGCTGGGAGCGGGCCGATCTGCGTGAGATCATCCGGGACGCCGGTGAGCTGATGCGTCCCGAGATGGCGCGGCAGCAGGTGGCGTTCGATCTTCGCCTGCCGCCCGACCCGCTGCCCGTCAGGGTTGATCGCGTTGAGATCGAGCAGGTGATCCTGAACCTCATGCAGAACGCGCTTGATTCTGTCGAGGACGTTCGCCGCCACGGGCGGATCAGCGCGCGGGCGATCCGACTGCACGCGGCCCGGGACGTCGGGGAGCTGGCCCGGGTCTCGGTCGAGGACAGCGGTGCCGGCATTTCGGAGGAGGTGGCAGGACG
>QHSM01000321.1 GCA_003221595.1 Candidatus Rokuibacteriota bacterium
TCGATCGCCCGCACGTCGGCCTCGGAGAGCACCTCCGCCGCCAGGAGCTTCTCGCGGAACAACACGATCGGATCCCGCAGCTTCTCGCGCTCGACCTCGTCCTTGGTCCGGTAGACCGCGCCGGCCGGATCGCGCATGGAGTGCCCCCGGTACCGGTAGGTATCGGCCTCGAGGAGCGAAGGCGTCTTCTGCTGCCGCGCCCGGGTGACCGCGCGGGCGACCGCCTCGCGGACCGCCAGCACGTCCATACCGTCCACGCGCTCGGCCGGGATGCCGTAGGTCTGGCCGAACTTCCAGATCTCGGTCTGCGCCAGCGCGCGCTCGACCGACGTGCCCATGGCGTAGCGATTGTTCTCGCAGAGGAAGATCACCGGCAGCTTCCAGAGGGCCGCCAGGTTCATCGACTCGTGAAATTCCCCTTCCGGCACGGCGCCGTCGCCGAAGTAGCAGACGACGACCTGGTCACCCCCCTGGTACTTGACGGCGAAGCCGACGCCCGCCGCGATCGGCAGGTGCGCGCCGACGATCGCGTGGCCGCCGAGGAAGTTCACGCTCTTGTCGAAGAGGTGCATCGAGCCGCCCTTGCCCCCGGAGAGCCCGTCGCGCCGGCCGTAGAGCTCGGCCATGGTCCGCTTCGGGTCCGCGCCCTTGGCCAGGCAGTGGCCGTGCTCGCGATAGGCGGAGATCGCGTAGTCGTCCGGACGGAGCGCGGAGGTGGCGCCGACCGCCACCGCTTCCTCGCCGATGTAGAGATGGAGAAATCCGCCGATCTTCCCGAGGGTGTACGCCTCCGCGGCCTTCTCCTCGAAGCGGCGAATGAGGAGCATGTCGGTTAAGAGCTGCCGGGCGAGGGCCGCGTCGACGCTCGGCGCCGGCGCCGCTCCGCCTCGTGTTGGTGTCTTGGCCATGACCTCTCCTGCTACCAGCGCATGATGCTCAGATCGTCCACCGAAAGCCGCCGGCGGATGCGGAAGATTGCCACGATGATCGCGAGGCCGACGGCCACCTCGGCCGCCGCCACCGCCATCACGAAGAAGACGACCGCCTGGCCGTCGAGGTTCCCGTACCGCTGCCCGAAGGCGACCAGCGCGAGGTTCGCCGCGTTCAGCATCAGCTCGATCGACATGAAGATGACGAGCGGGTTGCGGCGGATGACAACGCCCACGACACCGATCGTGAACAGCACGGCCGACAGCGTGACGTAGAAGCTCTCAGGCACCATCTCTATCCATCATAGGCCATGGGCTCGGGACGGCCGGCATGCCCCTGGCCGGCCGGCTCACGCGCGGCGCCGGGCCAGCAGGAGCACGCCGACCATGGCCGCCAGCAGGAGGACCGACGTCAGCTCGAAGGGGAACAGGTAGCTCGTGAAGAGCAGCCGGCCGAGGGCCGGGACGCTGCCGCTCGGCCCGCCCGTCGGGGCGCCGCGCAGCCGCCCGACGATGACGAACACCAGCAGGAGGAGCAGGAGCGCGCCGACCGGCAGCGCGAGCAGGCGCGCCGCGCGCCGCGGGTCGGGGCCGGTCTCCTCCTTGCCGGGGATCAGCACCATGATCGCGAAAACGAACAGCACCATGATCGCCCCGGCGTAGACGATCACCTGCGCCGCGGCGAGGAACTCGGCGCCCAGCATCAGGTAGAGCGCGGCGATCGACCCGAGATTGACGACCAGGAACAGGGCGCCGTGGATCGCGTTCGTCCTCAAGATCAGACCCAGCGCCGAGCCGGTGGCGATCATCGCCACGATGAAGAACGCCGCGTAGGCCATCACGGCTTCCGATCCGGCGGCAGCGGAACGGGCGAGCGCGGACGGCCGTCGGGGTGCGCGGGCTCGAGCGACAGCAGCATCTCCTTCGTGTAGATCATCCCCCCGCGGCTGTAGGAGGAGAACTCCAGGATCCCCGTGTCCATGCGGATCGCGTCCTCCGGACACGCCTCCACGCAGTAGCCGCAGAACACGCACTTGCCCAGATCGATGTCGAAGCGACGCGGGACCTTCTCGATCTCGGGGTTCGGATGCTCGTCGGCGACGATATAGATGCAGTGCGCGGGACAGACCGTCTCGCACATCATGCAGGCCACGCAGCGCGGCGAGCCGTCCTCGCGCCGCACCAGCCGATGGAGCGAGCGCAGGCGCGGCGAGTACGGCCGCCGCTCCTCCGGGTACTGGATGGTGACGGCGCCGCGCGCGCCCGTCCGCCGCCCCAAGGCGCGGGCGGTGTGGCGACCCATGTTGCGGAAGAAGTGCGCGGCGGTGAGCCCGAGCCCGGCGAGCACGTCGAGCACGTAGAACCGCTGGCGCAGGCTCATGGGCGCGCGGGTCATCGATGACTCCAGGCGACGAGGACCAGACCCGTCAGCACGATGTTGGCGATCGAGAGCGGGAAGAGCCCGAGCCAGCCCAGGCGCATCGCCTGGTCGTAGCGAAAGCGGGGCAGCGTCCAGCGGATGAGCATCATGAAGAAGATCATGACGCACACCTTGACCACGAACGCGCCCACCTGGAGCAGGACGACCGCCAGGTGCGGAAGCGGCCACGCCCATCCCCACGGGAGCCGGACACCCTCGGCGCCCAGGTACGGGATCTGCCAGCCGCCGAGGAAGAGCGACGTCGTCATGCCGGCGATGACGACCGTCTCGAGAAAATCGGCCATCGCGAACATGCCGAACTTCATGCCGCTGTACTCGACGAAGTAGCCGATGATCTCCGACTCGCCCTCGGGCGTGTCGAACGGGATGCGCTTGGTCGCGGCGATGCCGGCGGTGAGGAACAGGACGAACGCGAGCGGCTGGGTGACGATGCCCCACGCCGGCAGCCATCCGCCCAGGAAGTATTGCCCCTGGCCCCGGACGATGTCCTGCATGTTCAGCGAGCCGTAGATCATGATGACGCCCATGATCGAGGTGCCGATGGCGATCTCGGCCGAGATCATCAGCGCGGCAGCGCGCTGGCCGCCGAGGAGCGCGTAGTTGTTCGCGGACGACCAGCCCGCCATCATCACGCCGTAGACGCCGAGCGAGAGCATCGCGAAGACGTAGAGGATCCCGACGT
>QHSM01000322.1 GCA_003221595.1 Candidatus Rokuibacteriota bacterium
TGCCGGTACACGCCGTCTGTGGGATTCCGATCCTAGGCAACGCAAGAGCCTGTCACCATCGAGGGAGCGCTGCAGAAATCGTTGGAGTTATTGGCTCCCCGGGCTGGGCTCGAACCAGCGACTTCCTGATTCATCGACGGCTCGGCGGGCGTTCCCGCCAGCGGGCTCAGGCCCATGACCGTCACGGTTTGGCTCCTCGGCCTGGTGTCACGAGGTCGGCGAACCGCGTGACCAACGCCGCTTCATCGAGCGCGCCGGCGCGGGCCAGGGCGCGGACCTGCTCGGGATTCTCGAGGTCCGCCCGCGTGAGTCGGATCATGTAGGCCGCGAGCATCTGGTAGGCCTCCGACGCGACGTCGACGTGGCGCACGCGAAATCGCCCCGTCCGGGCGTCGATCACGTCTCGGAATGGGATGGGAACGAATGCTTCGCCCTGGATCGTCGCCATCGCTCCTGTGCCGCCCTCGATCAGGAATCGTGTCGTCCAGTAGCCGAGACTCCGGCAATAGTGGATGTCGAACCCGCCCGGCGGGGCGCAACGAAGCTCGTAGCCGATGTCCTTGGCCACAATGCTGCAGTCGATCTTGCGCGCCCGCAGATTCGCGGAAACGCGCTCCTTGAGCAGGCGCGAAAGCTCCAGCTCTTCCAGGCGTACGTTCCCATAGGGATCGCGCTCGACGCGTCCGAGGGTGTCGGGGTCCAGTCGCTCGATCAGTCCTTCGGCAAGAAGGGCCACGCCGTGCTCCTGGCCCCGGACGCGCCGCTTGATGATCGCGCCCTCCAGGATGCCAGCGATCTGGTCGAGGGAGACCGAGCCCTCGGAAAACTCCTCACCGATGACGGTCAGCGTCGCGCCGGCGGCGCTGCCGATGCCGAGGGCCAGATGTCCAGCATGACGGCCCATGATCGTTACGAAAAACCACTTGTCAGTCGTCGCCGCATCCTTCATCAGATTGCGCACGAGGTCCTTGCCCACGTCGACCGCGGTCGTGAAGCCGAACGTCGGGATACCCGCCGGGAGCGGAAGGTCGTTGTCGATGGTCTTGGGAACGTGGGCGACCGCGAGTTTCCCGCCCGATACCCGCGCCACGGCGGCCGCGCCGGACGCGGTGTCGTCGCCGCCGATCGTCAAAAGGTATGAAGCGCCGAGGCGCTGCAGCGACTCCGCAACGCTTTGCAGCGTCTCGGCCGACCGCGAGGGATTCGCGCGCGAGGTACGCAGAACTGAACCCCCCTCGAAGTGGATTCGCGAGAGCGAGGCGATCTCGAGCTCTTCGACATGGCCGAGATCCTTCTGCATAAGCCACCGGTAGCCGTCGTGGCAACCGAGCACGCGGAGCCCGCGGTTGCGCGCCTCGATCGTGGCCGCCGCGATCACAGCGTTGATGCCGGGCGCCGGTCCGCCGCCGACGAGGATGGCGAGAGCTTTCGCGCTCACACCGCGCTCCGCTCGAGCTCCGGCGTATACGCTCCCGATCGCGCCGCGCTGTTACAGCGGGCGCGGTGGCGGAACGCGCGCTGGGCATCTTCGGTCCGTGCAGGGTCGCCGCCCCATGTCCTGAGCGGAGCGGCCTGGAGCGCCCGAGCGTAGGAGAAGCTGAGCGGCCAGGGCCTTGGACCAGGAAGACGATTTATCGCGTTGAGGTGCGCGGTCGCCAGCTCGTCGGCTTGGCCGCCGGAGAGGAAGACGATGCCCGGCACGGCCGCGGGAACGGTGCGGCGGAGACATCGGACGGTCGCCTCCGCCACCTCCTCCACCGGCGCCGGGCGCGCGGAGGTCGTACCCGATAGCACCATGTTCGGCTTCAGCAACAATCCCTCCAGCGCCACCTTGTGCTCCCACAGCGCCTGGAACACGGTGTGAAGCGTGGCTTCGGTGACCTCGAAGCAGCGCTCGATGGAGTGCCCGCCGTCCATCAGGACCTCCGGCTCGACGATCGGGACGATCTCCGCCTCCTGGCACAGCGCGGCGTAGCGGGCGAGCGCGTGCGCGTTGGTCTCCAGGCCCCGGTGCGTCGGGGTGCGGCCATCCTCGCCGATTGCGATCACCGCACGCCATTTGGCGAAGCGCGCCCCGAGCTTCTTGTATTCGGCCAGGCGCTCGCGAAGCCCGTCGAGCCCCTCTGTCACCTGCTCGCCCGGCGCCCCCGCCAGCGGTTTCGCCCCCCGGTCTACTTTGATCCCCGGGATGATCCCCTCACTTGCCAGGATTCCGACGAACAGGCGGCCGTCGTTGGCCGCCTGGTGGATGGTCTCGTCGAAGAGAATCACCCCGCTGATGAACTCGCCGATGCCCTTGGTAGTGAAGAGCATCTGCCGATAGCGCCGACGCTCCTCCTCGCTGTTGGAGATCCCGAGCGCCTCGAAGCGCCGCCCGATCGTCGCGTGACTTTCGTCGGCCGCGAGGATCCCTTTGCCGGGCGCTACCAACGCGAGAGCTGTGTCTTTAAGAGTTGTTGCAGACATCGGCGCCTCCCTCCGGTCCTTCTGTGGACCAGCTACTTCCAGGATACCGAGCCATGCGAGCC
>QHSM01000323.1 GCA_003221595.1 Candidatus Rokuibacteriota bacterium
GCCGAGAGCGCCAAGGCGACCGCGGCGCTCTACGAGACGATCACCCGGGGCGGCGCGTGATCCCGGCGCTGGCGGTCGCCGCCGTCGCGCTCGCGATCCGGCTGCTCGTCGCCGAGTTTCTGCCCCTGATCGATCACGACGGCATCGTCTACGTGACCATCGCGAAGCAGGTTCACGCGAGCGGCACGCCCTTCGACCCGCTCTACCACCCGCTCTACCCGCTCTGCATCGCGCTCGCCGAGCCGCTCGTCGGCGACTGGGAGACGACAGGCCGCTGGGTCTCCGCGCTCTTCGGCGCGCTCGTGATCGTGCCCGCGTTCGCGCTCGCGCGGGAAACCGTCGGACGGCAGGCCGCCCTCCTGAGCGCCGTCCTCCTCGCCGTCCATCCCCGGCTCGTCCTGAACTCGGCCTCGGTGCTCTGCGAGGCGACCTACACGTTTCTCCTGGTCTCCGGCGTCTACCTCGCGCGGCGCGGCCTCGTGACCGGTCCGGGCGCCCTGGTGGCCTTCGGCGGCCTGTGCCTCGGGCTCGCGTACCTCGTGCGGCCGGAGGCGGCCCTGTATCTCGTCGGCCTGATCGCCATCGTGATCTTCATGATCGCGACCGGCCGCGCCCGGGCCGCCGCGCTCCTGCCCTGGCTGGGCGCGGCCGTTCTCATCTTCGTGGTCGTCGCGGCGCCGTACGTGTGGTACCTCACCGGGGTCTGGGGCCACCCCACCCTCAGCGGCAAGATCGATCACAACCTGCCGCTGGCGGTGGGCGCCGCGTCGGCGCCGGACCCGTTTCCGATGCGCATCGTCGAGAACGCGCTCCTCTTTCAGAAATACGCGCTGCCGGATCTCCTGCCGTGGGTCCTGATGCTTCTGGTGCTTCCCGGCGTGCTGGCGCGCTCGCAGACGCCCGGCTGGCTCTCGCGCGACGGCCTGCTGCTCGCCGCGGCGCTGCCGCCCTTCGCGTCGCTCGCGTTTCACGTCGACTCGCGGATCTTTCTGCCGGCCGTGCCCTTCGTGCTGCCGTTCGCGGCGGTGGGCGTGCTGTGGGCCGCCGTGACGCTCACCGACGCGCGCCGCGGCCTGCGCTTTTCCGGGGCGCTCGTCCTCCTGGTCGCGCTGGTCCTGGCGCCGTGGACGTTCCAGCCCGTTCTCCGGCCCGACACCGGCGCCCTCGTGTACCGGCAGGCGGCGCGCTGGATCGCCTCGACCCAGCCGCGCGACACGGCCCTGCTCGACCGAAAGCCGTTCGTCGCCTTCTACAGCGAGCGGCGCTGGATCCCGCTCCCGCGCGTCGGGCCTGACGATCTGCTCGCCGTGGCCCGGAACGCCGGCGCCCGCCTCGTCATCCTCGACAGCCGCGAGCTTCCCTTCGATCGAGGGCGCCTGATCCCGCTGCTCTGGGGGCCGGCCCCGCCCGGGCTCGACGTGCTTCGCGACTTCGACGCCGGCCCGGGCGACCGGCTGCGGATCCTGGCGGTCAGCGAGCGTGGATGAGCCGCCGGATCGCCCCACGCCGGTCCTGGTCGTGTCGAACCACGGCCACGTCGTCGGCGGCGGTGAGCTGAGCATGCTGGATCTGCTGCGCGGGCTGGATCGCCGCCGCTGGGCGCCGGCTCTGGTCGTTCCCGAGGACGGCGCCGTGGCGGTCCGCGGGCGCGGTCTCGGGCTGCCGATTCACGTGGTCCCGCTGCCTACGCTGCGGCGTCCCGGATACGACATGGTGCGGAGCGTGAGGACGCTCGGCCGCCTCGCGCGGACGACCGGTGCTGCGCTGATTCACGCCAACGGCTCGCGGGCCATGATCTACGCGGGCCTCGCCGGCCGGTCGACCGGCCGGCCCGCGATCTGGCACGTCCGGATCGCCGAGAGCGACGGCGTGGTCGACCGCGCGCTCTACGCGCTGGCCACCGGCGTGATCGCGACGTCCGGCGCCGTGACGCGGCGGTTCGGCAAGGCGGGGAAGGTGCGCCTGGTCCCGAACGGCATCGATCTGGCGCGCTTCACTCCGCGCGCGCCCTCCCCCTCGCTGCGCGCGGCGCTCGGCGTGCCGCCGTCGTCGCCGGTCGTGCTGTCGATCGGACGCTTCGTCGCCGAGAAGGGCCACCGGCACCTCCTGGAGGCCGCCGCGCGGATCGAGCGGACGAGGGCCGGCTTGCACTGGGTTTTCGTGGGCGCGGGCGAGCTCGAGGAGCCGCTCCGGCGCCAGGCCCGCGGACTCGGTCTCGAGTCGCAGGTGCACTTCACCGGATGGCGCGACGACGTCCCCGACGTGCTGGCCGTCGCTGATGTGTTCGTGCTGCCGTCGGAGAACGAGGGATTCGGTCGCGTGGTGGTCGAGGCGATGGCGATGGCCCGGGCCGTGGTCGCCACCGCCGTCGGCGGCGTTCCCGAGATCGTGCGCGACGGTGAGACCGGGATCCTCGTGCCGCCGGCCGCCCCGACCGCGCTCGCCGACGCCGTCCGCTCGCTGCTCGACGATCCGGCCCGGGCCGCGCGGCTCGGCGCCGCCGGCCGCGCGCGGGCGGAATCGCGGTTCAGCCTGACGGCGCACGTCGATGCCGTCGAGCGCGTGTACGCGGAGGTTCTCGGGGGCCATGCGGCTCGCCGTTGACGGGCGTGAGTTCCGGCCGGGCGTGCGCACCGGCATCGGCCGGTATCTGCTCGAGGTGCTGCGGGCCGCCTCGCGCGCCGGCGCGTCGTGCGTCGTGTACGGCGACGTCGGCGCGCGGCTGGACGACGCGCTGCCGGGCGTCGACTTCACGGTGCTTCGCGCGCCGTGGACCCAGTGGTGGGACCAGGTGAGCCTGCCTCGCGCGCTCGCCCGTGACCGCCCCGGGGTGTTCCTGTCGCCCTATTACAAGATGCCCCTCATGGCGCCGTGCCCCGTCGTGCTGACGATCCACGATCTGTACTTCATTGGCTATCCGGGACGGCACCGTCCCGTCTACGACGCGACGATCACGCGTCTGGCCCGGATGTACGCGCGGCGCTCGGCGGCCATCGTCACCGACTCGGAATACTCCAAGCGCGCGATCGCCACGCAGCTCGGCGTCAGCTCGTCGAAGGTGAGCGTGATCCCGGTCGCGCTCGGCCCCGAGTTCAAGCCGGCGCCGCTCACCCCGGCGGTCGCCGCGCGCTACGGCGTCGCGCCGCCCTACGTCCTCTACGTCGGAAACTTCATGCCGCACAAGAATCTCGCGGGCCTCATCCGCGCCTTCGCCCTGCTCCCCGACGCCGAGCGCCGTCGTCACACGCTCGTCCTGGC
>QHSM01000342.1 GCA_003221595.1 Candidatus Rokuibacteriota bacterium
GAGGCCTCAATGCTCGCGATCTGGGTGAAGGTGAAGGTGAAGCCGGACCAGAAGAAGCGGTTCCTCGAGGCGATCGAGGTGGACGCGCTCGGCTCCGAACGGGACGAGCCCGGCTGCCTCAGGTTCAACGTCCTGCAGGACGAGCAGGACGAGCACACGTACTACTTCTACGAGGTCTACAAGGACCAGGCGGCGCTCGAGGCGCATCGCGCCGCGCCGCACTACGCCGTCTGGCGCGCCGCCGCCGACTCGCTGGATGGGCCGACCGCAGCCACGCGCTGCAAGCCCGTGTTCCCCGCGAACCGCCCCTACTGGGGTAAGGCCTAGCCCGGGTCAGAGGTTCACACGGCGACGTCCCGCGCGGTCCAGCCGTCTGTCGGCTGTCCGCCGGGCGTCGCCGGTGTCATCGTTCGATCACCCGCCGGCCACCGCCCGATCGCTGGACGTGTTGTTGAATCAGGCGTTTCACGGCCGGGTTCGGCGTGGCGCGGCTTTTGCAGCCTTCGTTTTCGAATGCTAGCAGACCGTCTACTGGGGCTCTTCTCGGCCGACCTGGCGATCGACCTGGGTACCGCGAACACGCTCGTCTTCGTGCGGGGCCGGGGAATCGTGCTCAACGAGCCGTCGATCATCGCGATCCGCAAGACCGACAACACCGTGATCGGCGTCGGGCACGAGGCCAAGGCGATGCTCGGTCGCACGCCCGAGAACATCATGGCGCTTCGCCCGCTGAAGGACGGGGTGATCGCCGACTTCGACGTCACCGAGCGGATGCTCCAGTACTTCATCGAGCGCGCCCGGAAGATCGCGACTGGACGCAGTCACGCATGGTTTCTCGATCGCCCGCGGGTGGTCGTCGGCGTGCCGTCGGGGATCACCCAGGTGGAGAAGCGCGCGGTGCGCGACGCCGTGCTGCAGGCCGGGGCGCGCGAGGTCTATCTGATCGAGGAGCCGACCGCGGCGGCGATCGGCGCGGGACTCCCGATCCACGAGCCCGGCGGACATCTGATCGTCGACATCGGCGGCGGCACGACCGAGGTCGCCGTCATCTCGATGTCGGGCACGGTCTACTGCAACTCGGTTCGGATCGCCGGCGACGAGATGGACGAGGCGATCATCCAGCACATCCGCAAGCAGTACCGGCTGCTGGTGGGCGAGCGCCGCGCCGAGGAGATCAAGATCGCGCTCGGCTCGGCGCATCCGGACGCCCTCGAGCGCTGCACGATCGAGGTCAAGGGGCGCGACCTCGTCGACGGCGTGCCGAAGACGCTCGTCGTCACCGATGAAGAAATCCGCGAGGCGCTGCGCGAGCCCATCATGACCATCGTGGAGACGGTCCGCGCGTGCCTCGAGCGGACGCCGCCCGAGCTCGCGGCCGACATCATCGAGAAGGGCGTCGTGCTGACGGGCGGCGGCGCGCTCCTGCGCGGGATCGACTGGCTCCTGCAGCACGTGACCCAGCTGCCGGTGCGAGTCGCGGAGGATCCGCTGAGCTGTGCGGCGCGCGGGGCCGGCAAGGCGCTCGACGACCTCGATCTCCTGAAGAAGGTCGCGATTCCCGCCTGAGCCCGGGCGCTATTCCTCGCGCTCGAACTCCACGAGACCGTAGACCATTCGCTCGGGACCTCGCAGCACGGCATCAAGTCCTCTCGCAGATCAACGTGGCTGGGCGCGATTCAGCACCAGCTCAGCGCGCGCTTCACGAGCAACGAGGAACGCCGAGCGAAGGAACAGGGCGCAGATGAGCGTGCCAACCGCGATGTCCGGCCAGGGAGAAAACGTCATCGACACCGCCAGAGCCGCTAACAACACCGAGACGTTGGCGATGAGGTCGTTTCGCGAGCAGAGCCAGACCGACCGCATGTTGATGTCCTCGGCACGCTGGCGCCAAAGCAAGGCAAAGCACACGCAGTTCGCGGCGAGTGCAAGAGCGCCGACACCACCCATGGTCTCGACCGTCGGGAGCTGCGGATAGAGCAGCTTGTACACGAGCTGGCCAAAGACGAGCACACCGAACAGCCCCATCACCGCTGCCTTGGCCACCGCGGCTCGCGCTTTCCACAGTGGACCTCGCGCAACGACGTAGAGACTGAAACCATAGACGAGCGCGTCGCCGAGCATGTCGAGGGAGTCGGCGAGTAGGGCTACGGATCCAGCGAGCCAGCCCGACACCAGCTCCACGACGAACATCGCAGCGTTCACCATCAGAACGACGCGAAGAGTCGCCGTTTGGCGCTCGCGCAGCCGGTCCACGGCGCAGGTCTTGTCGATGCAGCAATCGTCCAGCGCCGCGAAGCGCACGGCGCTATCGCTCGGTATCCACCGCGGCCGAAGGCCGGCGGCTGGATGCTGGAGTGGTCGATTCGGAGCCGTCTAGGTAGTCTCGCAGAACGTAATCCCGTTTCCGTCGAGGTCCAGAATGGTGCTTCGGTACAGCGTTCTTGAACGTAGTCCTGCTGGTCGCATCTCGTGCGTTGTTCATGTCGCAGTCCTCGTCGCGAATCGGGGCCGGTGGCGCATCCGACTTAGGATCTCTCTTCATCCAGGATCGGCCGGTCGCCAGTGATACTCAATATCAGGTGCGCTCTCAGGGGGCGGGCTCAACCCGAACTTGACCGCTCTGAACCCATGCTTTTCGTAGAGCCGGCGTGCGGCGTAGTTCTCCTGGTGCGTGTGTAGCTCGAGTCCCTGGGGGTGCTGTGTCTTGGCAAGGAGGACGAAACGAGTCCCCCAACCTTGGCGCCACTCAGCTGGGTCGACGTACATCCTGTCGATGTACGATCCGGCCATCGCCAGGAAGGCGACAATGCGTTCGTGGCGCGTGCCGACCCAGATGTTGCAGCGAGGGCGAATCACGTCTCTGAAGACCTCTCCGGCTCGTTCGAGCGTAAGCGCCTGCCAAGTTGGAAGGAACGAGTACGCCGCCAGTCCTGAACGGTGCCATACCGCGATGACCGCCGCCTCATCACCATCCTTGAACGCCCGGATGGCCGTCATCTGGTCGGCAGAACGCCCTCACCCGAGTAGAGATAGAACGACAAGAGGCACCAGATTGAAGTTACGGGTGCCTTCGATGGTCATCTTCTTCTCCCTTCGCCATGTAACGTACTGAGCACTAGCGATGACGCCGTTTATCGCGCATAGGCTCCCACGCGTCAGGGGCACCGATCACGGGCCGGCCCAGTCGAACGGGATGTGCTTGCTGGAACTCGTCGTCCACTGGAATTTATAGCCAAACGCGTCCACGGAGCAGATCGTCGACTTGCCCCAGGTTACGAGCTGTGGGCCGGGTCCTGTCTCGGAGCCTGGCGCGTTCATGAGCTGCGGGTACTTTCCCGGCAGGCTTGTCGGTCCCGTCAGAGCTTTTGCCCAGGCCTTCACCTTCCCGGCGATCTCCGCTCCCCAGTGGGCGCGGTCGGGCGCGATCTCGAACGTGATCCGTGCGCGCTCCACTCCACGAACCTGCCGGCCTCCGGTGAACAGCGCAGCGACCTGCGCGGGGAATCCTCCGGCGCGGCCCCCGAAAATGAGTGGAAGCGCCTCCGCCTGGCGCTCGTCGGCGCGCTCGTCGATGAAGATGCCGGCCGATCCCTTGACCTTTCCCGCCCAGAGATCGCCTTCCCATCGGCCCACCCGGAGAAAGCTGAGACCGTCGAGATTGACGTCGCCGTAGCGGCCTCGCTGGATGTGCCAGAAAAGGACCGAGTCGCAGAAGCCATTGTCCGGGGGCTGAGCGAACGTGCAGGGACACGCGACGGCACAGCTGCAGTTGTCGAACCAGTCTCCGACGATGTGCCAGGCGGGACTTCCGGTCATGAGGACCTCCGCCTGTTGAGGCCCGCGGTCCCTAATCCACTCCGAAGTCGTAGACCTGGCCGGTGGTGCCGGAGGTGCCGTAGGTGAGGACGAAGCCGTACTCGCCCGGCTTCAGCGGCTCCTTGGGAGTCAGACGGTAGTAGCCGCGCGCGTCCTTCTCGGCGGGCTCCAGGTCCACCCTGTCCTCGCTGCGCACGCCGTACTTGATGGAGCCGCCGCCGTACGGCGCGTACGAGCCGCTCGAGATCTTGAGGTTCCGGTCGTCGTGGTCGCTACCCGGCTTGAGCCGCACCAGCGGCGCGTCGTTCGCGGACCACGGGCTGTAGAAGGTCGGCTTCTTGTCCGTGATCCGATACGGAGCTTTCCTGCCCCTGAGGACCAGCTCACTCTTGGAGTCGAAGAACCCGGTGCTGAACTCGATGGAACCGGTGGCGACGACAAGGTCCACGGCCTTGCCGCCGGTGAGATAAGCGATGCTCTGCCGGGCGCCGCCCGGGCTGGCGGCAGCGGTAGCGGGCGCTGCCGGCTGCGGAGCAGCCGCGGTGCCCGAGTGGCTCACCATGGCCTCGATGATCTGGTCGGAAAGCCCCGCGTTCTTGAGGGCGACCAGCCCCTTGGTGCTGGTGTCGAACTTGGTCGCGCTCGAGCGGATCTTCGCGAGGATGAGCGAATCGGACAGCCCGGCCTTCTTCATGGAGATGACCGAGTCGTTCGTCAGCACGTCCTGCGCGGTGAGCGACGTCGCGCTGAGCAGGGTGAGCGCCGCGACTGCCAGCACGAGCGTGAGCCGAAGTCTTGCCGTGACCAGCATCATCATGCCCTCCCGATTGGTGACCAAAGGCGTGCGCGTCCGCTGTGCAATTTTTATAGAGGTCGTGCGGCGCCCCTGTCAAGGAAATGCGGCCCTGCCGGCAAAGGGCGCCTGCCTTGACCCGGCGCCCTCGCGCGTGATACCGGTCCAGCACGGTGCCCGGACGCCCGGGTGAGCGACGACGCGCAGCGCAGTAGTGATTGGAGGACGAGCGATGCTGGATCTGCTGGTTCGCGGAGGCGACGTGGTGACGCCGCAGGGCGTCGGGCAGTGGGACGTGGCTATCGAAGGGGAGCGCATCGTCGCCCTCGCCCTGCCCGAGCAGCGGCTGGAGGCGTCACGCGTGATCGACGCCACCGGGAAGATCGTCGTCCCCGGAGGTGTCGAGCCACACACACACCTCGCCCACTTCATCTCGATGCACCCGGAAGAGAACCTCCACACGCTCGGGCCGGAAGAAGACACGCGCGGGATGGTCTTCGGGGGAACGACCACCCACGTGGACTTCTGCTTTGTGCGCCCGGGGACCGACATCCAGCAGGCGATCGAGAGCCGGGCGGCGCGCTGGAAGGGGAATTCCTACGCGGACTATTCCTTCCACGTGGCGCTTCAGGGGCAGCTTCCCCTCCCGGTGTTCGACCAGATCCCGGAGGCGATCCAGGGGGGGTTCCCGAGCTTCAAGGTGTTCACGGTCGAGGTCCTGCCGCCGCATCCCAAGCGGAACCCGTACCGACTGGATTACGGCCGCATCCAGCTGGCGATGGAGAAGGCCGCCTCGCACGGCGGCATCATGGCCGTCCACGCCGAGGACAACGACATCGTCCAGTTCATGTACGAGAAGTTCCGCGAGGAGAAGCAGACCGACGGCTGGCTCCTGCCGCTGGTGCACAACAAGCTCTCGGAGCAGCTCGCGTTCCGCCGCACGATCCAGCTCGCCGCGTACACCGGCGCCGGCGTCTACTTCGTCCACACCTCGGCGCGCGAGGGCGTCGACGCCGTCGCGGAGGCGCGGGCCGCGGGGTACCCGATCTACGCCGAGACGCTCCATCATTACGCCTGCTTCACGGCCGAGGACTACCGGACGCCGCGCGGCTTCTGCTACCACACGTATCCGTCGCTCAAGTATCCCGAGGACCAGAAGGCGCTCTGGAACGGGCTCGTGCGCGACGGCGTCTCGACGACGGCGACCGATGAATTTCCGACGTCGCTCGAGGTCAAGCTGCGCGGTCAGGACCTCGAGAACGTGACCGGCGGCAACCTGGGCGCCGAGGCGAGGATGGGGATCGTCTACTCCGAGGGCGTCGTGAAGCGCGGAATGTCGCTCGAGCGGTTCGCCGACGTCACGTCCACGAACGCCGCGCGCATTCTCGGTCTGTTCCCGAAGAAGGGCGCCCTCGCGCCCGGCAGCGACGCGGACATCGCGATCGTCGATCCCAGCATCAAGAAGACGCTCACGAAGGACGATTTCCACGTGAGCGACTACAGCCCGTGGGAAGGCTGGACGATCCAGGGTTGGCCGATCACGACGATCCTGCGCGGCCGCGTGGTCGTCGAGAACCGGCGCATGGTCGGCGACCGTCGCGACGGGAAGCTGGTGCCGCGCAAGATCTCCCCCGAGGTGCTCCGCCGCCCGGCGTGCTGAGGCCCCGAGCGTGGATTGCGCGCGGTGAGTGACCTGACGACCGCGGACGTGGCCGCGCTCGCGGCGGCGCTGGGGTTGCCGGTCACGCCCGACGATCTCGTCGAGGTCACGCACCGCCTCAACGCGCTCGTCGAGGCTTTGGCCCCCCTGGCCGATCTTCCGCTCGAGACGGTCGAGCCGACGCCCGCGCTCGCCGACGAGCAGCCCGCTTCGTGATGGCCGACCGCGCGGACCTCGCCTTCCTCGGCGCCCGGCGGCTCGCCGGCCTCGTGCGTGATCGGCAGCTGTCGCCGGTCGAGCTGACGCAGCTCTATCTCGAGCGGATCGAGCGGCTCGACGGGCGGCTCCGCGCCTTCATCACGGTGCTGCCGGAGGCCGCGCTGGCGTCGCCACGCCGCGCGGAGGCGGCCGTGATGCGTGGCGCGACGCTGCCGCCGCTCCACGGCGTTCCCTATGCGGTGAAGGATCAGTTCGATACTGCCGGCGTACGCACGACGTCCTGCTCGCGCATTCTGGAGGACCACGTTCCCACGGCCGACGCGACGACGATTGCGCGGCTGAACGCGGCCGGCGGCATCCTGCTCGGCAAGCTGAACCTGACCGAATTCGCGCTCGGCGGCACGCAGCAGTTTCCGTTCGGCCAGCCGCGCAATCCGTGGAACCCGGACCACGATCCGGGCGGCTCCTCGTCGGGCTCGGGCATCGCGGTCTCGGCGGCGCTCTGCGCCGCGTCGCTCGGCGAGGACACGGGCGGGTCGGTGCGATCGCCGGCGTCCTTCTGCGGCGTCGTCGGGCTGCGGCCGACCTGGGGCCGGGTGTCGCGGCACGGCTCGTTTCCGCTGAGCTGGTCGATGGACACTCCGGGACCGCTCAGCCGCACCGTCGAGGACGCGGCGTGGCTGCTCCAGGCAATCGCCGGCTACGACCCGCGCGACCCGCTGACGAGCCGCGCGCCGGTGCCGGACTACCCGCGCGCGCTCGGCGACGGCGTCCGGGGGCTCTGTATCGGAATCATTCGCGAGCTCACGTTCGGGGCGGACACCGAGCCGGAAGTGCGGGACGCCGTCGTCGCCGCGGCGCGCAAGCTCGAGGGCCTCGGCGCCGTCACGGAGGAGGTCTCCCTCCGCCTGGTCCCGTTTGCCGGAGCGATCTTCATGGCGCTGGCGGACGCCGACGGCGCGGGCGTACATCACCGCTGGCTCCGCACCCGCCCGGCGGACTACGACCAGGGCACCCGGCGGCGGCTCCTGACGGCGAGCCTCATCCCGTCCGCGATCCAGCAGCGAGCGGCGCGGGCGCGCGCGCTGCTCCGCGCCGAGATGCTGGACTTGCTCGCGCGCCACGACGTGCTCCTCTGCCCGACAGCGCACCAGGCCGCGCCGCCCATCGCGGCCGCGCGCGCGGCGATCACCACGCGGCACGAGGCGGCGGGGCGGTTCTTCACGCGGCGCTCCTACGTCACGCCGGCGGCTCTGGCCGGAACGCCGGCCATTGCCGTCCCGTGCGGCTTCACGCGCTCTGGATTGCCGATCAGCGTGCAGCTCATCGCGCGGCGCTTCGACGAGGCCACGCTGCTGCGTGCGGCGCACGCGTACGAGCAGGCCACGGACTGGTCGCGGCGGCCGCCCGGTACGGTCTAGGTCTCAGGAGCGGAGCGCGACCTCGGCTCGGGCCGCGGCCGCGGTGTGCTGTGGGACGAGGCGCCGGATTCCGTCGATGTCGAACGGCTTGGTCACGCTCGTGGCCCCTGTCCGCTCCAGGAACTGGCGGGTCGTGGGGTTCATGGTGTCGCCGGTGACGAAGACGAATCGGCGCTCGATACCCGGTCGCCGCCGCGCCGCCTCGTCGTAGAGATCGGTCCCGCTCATGCCCGGCATCTTCATGTCGCTGAACACGAGGTCATAGTCGCGGGCGAGGATCCGGCTGAGCGCGGCCGCCCCGCTGTTCACCGCCTCGACCCGGTGACCGTCGAGCATGAGCGCTTCGGCGAGCAGGTCGGCCACGAAAGGCTCGTCGTCCACCACGAGGATCGCCTTGCCCGGCTCGGGCACGATCGTGGTATCGGCTCGCTGCGCTTCGGCGGCCTCCGCGGGTGCGCCGGCGGGTAGCTCGACGACGAAGGTGGCGCCGCCGCCCGGCGTCGCCTCCAGCCGCAAGCCGCCCTCATGCGCGTCGACGATTCCACGGCACAGGGAGAGGCCCAGCCCGGTGCCCTGGCCGGGGGCCTTCGTCGTGAAGAACGGATCGAAGATCCGCGTCCGGATGTCCGCGGGCACGCCGGCGCCGCTGTCGGCGATCTCGAGCAGGATCCGGTCCGACGCCTGCGCGTACCGCGTGGTCAGGGTGAGCCGGCGCCGCGTGGGCACGCTCCGGAGCGCCTGGTGGGCGTTCGTCAACAGGTTCACGATGACCTGCTGGAGCTGATGCGGGTCGGCCCAGAGCAGCGGTAGATCGGGCGCGAAACGCCGCACCACGTCCACGCCGTCGATCCGCAGCGAATAGCTCAGGAGCTCGACCGCGTCGTCGACGAGCTGGTTCAGCTGGGTGAGCTGCCGCGCCGGCGGATACTGCCGCGCGAGGGCGAGGAAGTTCGTCACGATGCGCGTGCAGCGCTCCGCGGAGCTGGCGATCTTGGCGAGCTGCTCGGCCATCGGATCGGCCCCGACCCGCTGCAGGAGCAGCTGCGTGTAGCCCACGATCGTCGACAGGGGATTGTTCAGCTCGTGTGACACGCCGGCGAGCAGCTGTCCCATCGCGGCGACCTTCTCGGCCTGGAACAGCGCCTCGCGCTGGGCCTCGAGCTCGCGCGTGCGCGCTGTCACCTGCGCTTCGAGCTCGGCGGCGTGGGCTTGCAGCGCCTCCTCGCGGACCTGACGGCCGTACACCTGGCGGACCAGCGGAAAGAGCACCACATAGAGGATGAGGGCTCCGGCTAGCGAGATCGTCCAGATGACGAGCCGCGCGCGCTGGATCGCGGCGAGCAGCCTGAGCGGGCTCTTGTACACCTCGACGACGCCGACAACCTGCCCGGTCCTCTTCGAGACGATCGGCACGTACACCTCGGCGAGCGTCGTGTAGCTGGTGCGCTCGTACGCGTGCTCGCGGCCCTCGAGCGTCTTGATCTCGACGCTGACCTCGCCCGCCAGCGCCTCCTTGAGCTCGTCGTTGTCCGGGAAGCGCCGGCCGATCAATCGGGGCTCGTCCGACCAGAGCACGGTGGCGTTCCGGTCCCACACCTTGACGCGCACGACCTCGGGGAGGCCTTGCATCAGGCGGGCGAGCTCCTGCCGGCCCCGCTCGTCGATCGGCGTCTCGCCATGCGCGGCCAGGAGCGTGTCGATGCCGCGCAGCTCCGCCTCGCGACGGGCCAGCGCGGCGGTGTTCTCCCACTCCCAGCCCTCGACCGCGCGCGTGAGCAGGGAGGACAGGGCGAAGCCCATGGAGAAGGCGAGAGCCATGACACAGAGGAAGCTCAGGACCGCGAACTTGGCTCCTGAGGCGAATTTCATCGGTGTTGCTCAGGTCGCCGCTGGCAACTCGACGGTGAACGCCGCCCCGCCTTCGGGCCGGTTGGTGGCGCGGAGCGTGCCCTGGTGCTGCTCGACGATGGCGTAGGAGACCCAGAGCCCGAGGCCGGTGCCTTCGCCGGGCGCCTTCGTCGTGGTGAACGCTTCGAAGATTCGCGGGAGCACGTTGGGATGGATGCCGGGCCCGGAGTCGAGCACCTCCAGGCGAACGTCCGGTCCGCCGGTCTCGGACAGGCGCACGGTGATCACCCGCTCGCCCTTGTGCGCGGCCATCGCCTGTTGCGCGTTCTGGACGAGGTTGAGGAGCACCTGCTGGATCTGGCCCTCGTCGGCCAGAACCGGTCGCGCGTCCTCGAGCTCGGTGACCACCTTGACCCCGTCGCGATGGAGCTGATGGCCCTTGAGCTCGAGCACCCACTGGATCTGATCCTGGAGCCGGCAGGCGCGGCGCTCGGTCTCGGTCCGCGACGTGTACCGCAGGAGGTTCTGGAGCATCTGCGCCGCGCGTGACGTCTCCTGCACGATGATGTGCAGCCGCTCGCGGCTCTTGACAGGGTCGTCCGAGCCCATGAGCAGCAGCTCCGCCTGGCCGAGGATCGCCGTCAGGCGGTTGCGCGTCTCGTGCGCGAGGCCCGCCGCCAGCTTGCCGACCGTCGAGAGCTTCTCGCCCTCGATCAGCTGCGCCTCGGCAGATTTGAGGTCCTGGAGCTGGCGTCGCGTCGCGGAGTAGAGCTGGGCGTTCTGCAGGGCCAGGCCGATCTGGTTCGCGACCGCTTCGACGAGCGCGATCTCGCCCTCGGCGAACGCCTCCCGCGTCCGGCGGCCGAGCGACAGCGCGCCGAGGATGCGCCCGCGGCTGCTGATCGGCACGCACACGAAGGCGTGGATCCCTTCCTGCGTGACCGCGGCGCGGGCCGCCGGCAGCAGATCCGCCGACTCGCTGACGTGCGCCCAGTGCAGGGTCTTGCCGGTCGCGGCCACCCGGCCGATGAGGCCCTGGCCGATCGGCAGGGCGGCGTTGATCTCGCGCAGCCGCGGACGCAGGCCCCGATCGCCGCGCAGGTGCAGGGTCGAGCCATCCGGGGATAGCAGGTGGAGGCTCGAGATCTCGTGACCGGTGACGTGCGTGAGCGCGTCGAGGGCGATCCGGAGCACCTCGTCGACGTCGAGGGTCGCGCTGATGGCCTCGCCGATGCGGTGCAGGATCCGGACGTGGGGCTCGACGTCGACCGTCGGCGCGCCCGCGGCGCGCCGGACCAGCTCGCCGATCTGCCGCAGCCGCTCGTCGTCGCGATCCTCGAAGTCGAATGCGTACCCGTCGTCGTCGGCGCGCACGAGCACCGACGGCACGTCGAGCCGGGTGTCGCTGTCGGGGAGCGCGATGGACAGGGTCGTGGTTCCCCCGGAGTGGCGAGGGCCGTTTGCCTGCACCTTGATGCCCGAGACGCTGAGGTTGATCGAGGTCGACTCCCACTCGGCCCCGTTCTGCTCGCGAACGCGAACCGGCAGCGCGACGATCGCCCGCGGTGCGCGCCGCCGCTCGCTCGGGGGCGCGACCTGGCGGCCCGAATCTTCTGGCTGAGGCTCGAAGCACGCCAGCGCCTCCTGGAGGCGCCGGAGGGCAACCGGCTTTCCGATGAAGTCGAAGGCGCCCGCCCGCAGACATTCCTGAGCCTGGCTCTCGGTCGCCCGGCCCGAGACCACGAGAACCGGCACGTGCAGGTCGCGAACCGCGGCGTGCTTCAGGAAGTCGAGGCCGCTCATACCCGGCAGGCACACGTCCAGGAGGACCGCGTCGGGCCGCTCGGCGCGGAGCGCGTTGAGCGCGGTCTCCGCGTTGTGCGTGATGACCGGTTCGTGGCCGATCTCCTGGAGGAACTCTCCGAAGACCTCGCAGACCGCCTGATCGTCGTCGATGACCAATACGCGCATAGGGTGTGCCCCGCTGGGGGTTACCCTGTTTCCAGCAATCGCCGTACCACTGGTAAGGGCGCTATAAGAGGCTGAAAATACAGGCCCTTTCCGGAGCCCCAAAATTCTAACTGGATGATCCGTCGTCAGGGCTGGGGAGTTCCTGGCCAGCCCGGCCGGAACTACGTCAGGGCAGGAGAGCCCTCAGAAACGCGTCGCGCGTAGCCCGAGCGGCAGCGCGATCTTGTAGTACGACGCGAGGAAGCCTTCCCACCAGTCCTGCCGCTCGCCGCCCCGAGCCACCTCGACGAACAGCCCCAGGCTCTCGTCCTGCCAGTGCTGGATCGTGTCGAGATTTCCGGGATCGTCGTCGATCAGCGCCTTGACGAGGGCGCGGCCGTAGCTGATGTGGCGGGTCTCGTCGCGGATACGCGCCCGATGGTTAACGGCCGAGAGCACGTCACCTCGGGCCTCCGCGCCGTCCGCGAGAACCGTGAAGGTGCCGGGTCCGGCGGCGCCCTCCGCGACGAAGTTCCCCTTCACGAGGATCTCGATCGAGTCCTCGAGCTCGAGCAAATGGCGAAAGAAGCGGCACGTAGTCCCCGGCGCCTCCCACGCCGCGAGCCAGTCACGCTCGGGGATACCGGCCCGCTCGAACACCTCCCGGTCCATCTCCAGGTGACGCTGCTCGTCGGCGAGCTGGAACAACGCGCACTTCTTCAGCTCGTCGAACGGCGCGTTGGCGGCGGCGGTCGCGACGTAGTGGGTGGCTGACAGCTCGGAATAGTAGTTGTTGGCGAACTGATCGACGGCCCGCTCGAGATATTGCGGGCTCACGGTCTTGTAGTTCAGCGCATCCTGAGAGATGGCGGCACGCTCGGCCATGTACCGCTCGCGCTCGCGGGCCTGCATGGCGACGTAGGGCTCCCAGGTGAGGTCCGCCGGGTCGCTGAAGCGGCCGGGGTCCTTGAGGACGAGTCGCTTGCGCGCCACACCTGCTCTCCCTTACGCGCCCGGCCCGCGCTCCATCGAGTACGGCTGCCAGCGCACGAGCCCGCTCTTTTCGAGGACCGACGGGTTCACGCAGCTCCGTGGCCAGCGGCCGTTCAGCACCAGCGCAATCTCCTGACCGACGCGCCGCTTGCGCACCGGGTCGAAC
>QHSM01000324.1 GCA_003221595.1 Candidatus Rokuibacteriota bacterium
GACGCGACGTGTAGAACTTACAGGCAATTCTTACTTCGACGTTGCGGCGAGGTCGTCGGTGAGCGCGCGCGCCTTGCTCGCGAGGTTCGCGGCCCGCGGGTAGTCGCGCTGGCCCAGGGCCGTCTGAGCCTGGTCGAGGAAGCTCTTGGCGTTCTGGAGCGCTTCCTTCTGCGGCGGCTTCAACGGTCGGCCCTCGAGCTCCGCGATGCGCCGGGCGGTATCGCCGATGTCCTGCCGCGCCCCTTCCGCGAGCCGCTGCTCCTCCGCGGGCGACAGCTCGGGACGGAGCGGGGGCTGCGGCCCGCCCTGGGTCCGCTGTTGCCCCGGCGTCGCGCGTGGGGCGGCAGGCGGCGACGGGTCCGCGGGCCGCTTGAGAACCACCTCCGTGTCGACACCGCCGCAGCCGCACAGGGCGATCAGGGTGGCGGTCAGGAGCACTCGTGGCGTCATGGCGAGGACCGTCCCGACGACACGGGCAGCGTCATCGTCATCACGGTGCCCCGGCCCACCACCGAATCGACGTCGATCCGCCCGTCGTGCATCTGGACGATCCGGTAGACCATCGAGAGTCCGATACCGGAGCCCTGGGGCTTGGTCGTGTAGTAGAGCCGGAATATCCGGTCGAGATCCTCCGCCGGAATCCCGACTCCCTCGTCGCTGACCCGGACCTCGATCGCTCCGTCCGGGCCGCGGGCAGCGCCCAGCGTCACGGCTCCGCCGTCCGGCATCGCCTGGATCGCGTTCGTCACTAGATTCGTGCACGCCTGCTGGAGGAGCCCCACGTCGCCGGGCACCGGGGGAAGCTCCGGCGCCACGTCGAGCGCGATCCGCGACCCGGCGCGCGCCGCCTCGGGCGTCATGAGCCGCGCCACCTCGGCGAGCAAGGCGCCAACGTCTACCGGGGCGAGATTGAGCTCCTCGGGCCTCACGAACTTGAGGAATCCGTGGACCACCCGATCCAGCCGCTGGATCTCTTGAGCGATCACGTCCAGATTGTCGCGCGCCGCCGGGTTCGTGCCGCCGAGACGCGCCTTCAACAGCTCGAGATGGATGCGCATCGCGTTGAGGGGGTTCTTGACTTCGTGCGCCACTCCCGAGGTGAGCCGGCCGAGCGCCGCGAGCTTCTGCGAGTAGGTCACCAGCGACTGGACGGCCCGGACCGGATCGAGATCCCTCAGGGCGAGAACGCCGCCACCGGCCCGGTCGCCGCCGGGAATGCGATAGCTCGACACCGCTAGCTCGCGCGCCTGCCCGTCGGGGCACGGCATCTTCACGGGCGCGTTCCGCCGCTCGATCCCGTCCTCGAAGAGCTCGACGACGAACGGCGCCAGGGGATGGTCCGGCGCCTGGAGCGGCTCGGACGTCTCGGCGAACGCCGAGTCGACCCACTTTCCGAGCAGCGCTTCCGCCGGCTGGTTGCAGAACACGACCTGCCGCTTGGCGTTCAGCACGATGACGGCATCCTCGAGGCTGTCGAGGATCCCGTCCATCCGGTCGGCGTTGACTCGCTCCCCCAGCTTGTTGACCCGCGCGGCGAGCGCGCCCAGCTCGTCGTCTCGCGTCAGATCGACGGCGCCGGACTGGCGGCGGCCCAGCCGTTCCATGGCTCGCGCGATTCGCTTGAGCGAGCGCAGGAGCACGTGACCCGTCCCCAGCCCGACGACGAGGACGACGCCGAGGGCGATGACGGCGAGGACGAGGCTATGAAGCGCCGCGCGCGCCAGCTCCTGCCGGAGCAGGCTCGTCGACACGCCGACGCGCACCACCCCGAACGGCTTCTCGCCCAGGCGCATCGGCACCTGCGCCTCGTACACGTGCGGCTCCCGAAGCAGGGAGGCGACGATACGCAGCGTCCACCACGTCTTGACCTGGTCGAGGCTCTCCTGCGGCGGCAAGCGCTCGCCGTCGAGCTTCGGGTTGCTGTGGGCGAGGATGCGATCCGACGGGTCGACGATGGCGGCGTACACCACGGTGTGCGAGTAGCCGACGATGCCCTCGAGCATGGCGCGAATCCCCGGATCGCGCTGAATGAGCAGCGGGTCGGCCAGCGGCGACTCCGCGACGACGCGCGAGCTCTGGTGGTAGAGCTGGCGCGCCAGGAGCTCGCCCTCTTCGACCGCGACGCGCAGGGCGATTCGCGCGACGCTCGCCAGGTGGGCGACGGTCGACCCGGCGACGACCAGGAGAACCGCGGCGCCGAGCGCCACGGCCTGGCGGGCGCGGAGCCCAAGGCTCATCGGCTCAGGCTCGGTACTTGTGGAGCTTGTTGTGCAGGGTCTTGAGGCTGATGCCCAGGATGACGGCCGCGCGGGTCTTGTTGCCGCCGGTCTGCTTGAGCGTTCTCAGGATCAGCTCCCGCTCGGCGTCCTCGACGGTGGTGCCGACCGACAGGACCACCTCGGCCGCGGTCCCCGCCACGGTGGGCAGCGGCGCCTCGTCGAAGGCCGGCAGATGTTTGGCGCGGACGAGCTCGTCGGAGCAGACGATCACCGCCCGCTCGATCACGTTGCGGAGCTCGCGCACGTTCCCGGGCCAACGGTGGCGCCGGAGGACGTCCAGCGCGTCGTCGGCGACGCCGCGGACCGAGCGTCCGTGCCGCTCGTTGAACTCGTCCAGGAACGCCTGCACGAGCTCGGGGACATCCTCCATCCGCTCGCGCATCGGCGGCACCGCGATCGTCAGGACATTGAGCCGATAGTAGAGGTCCTCGCGCAGCGCGCCGTCCTGCAGGGCCTTCAGCGGGTCCTTGTTCGTGGCCGCCACGATCCGGACATTGACGTACGTCTCGCTCTGGGCGCCCAGACGCCGAAACTGTCCCTCCTGCAGGACCCGCAGAAACTTGGCCTGCGTGCCTGGGTGCATCTCCGCCACTTCGTCCAGGAACAGGGTCCCGCCGTCGGCCAGCTCGAAGCAGCCCTGGCGGCGCTCGACGGCGCCGGTGAAGGCGCCCTTCTCGTGACCGAAGATCTCGCTTTCCAGCAGCGTCTCGGGAATGGCCGCGCAGTTGACGGCGACGAATGCGCCCTTCCGGCGCGGCGACAGCATGTGCACCGTGCGGGCAACGAGCTCCTTCCCGGTGCCACTCTCGCCGGTGATCAAGAGCGTCGCGTCCGTCGGCGCCGCTACCTCGACCTGGCGCATGACTTCACGCATCCCGCCCGAGCTCCCGACGAGATGACCGCACGCGCCGCGCTGTCGAAGCTGGCGACGCAGGAGCTGGACCTCGCGCGTGGTCTCGGTCCGTTCCAGCGCCCGGTCCAGGACCAGCTGGAGCCGCGTCGGATCCACCGGCTTGGTCAGGTAGTCGTACGCGCCTTCCTT
>QHSM01000325.1 GCA_003221595.1 Candidatus Rokuibacteriota bacterium
TCCTGCGCGAGCACATGGAAGCGCACGTGAAGGTGCTGGTCGGTGTCTACCGCGCCAAGCGCGACGCGATGCTCCGCGGGCTCACGGAAGTGCTCAAGGACACCGACGTCGAGATCAGCCGGCCGCAGGGCGGGTTCTTCATCTGGATCAAGCTGCCGTCCGACACCGACGTGGCCCGGCTCGAGTCGCTGGCCCTCGAGGCGCGCGTGCAGTACACGCCCGGCCGCGCGTTCTTCGCCGGCAAGGGCGGCGAGCGCCACATTCGCCTGGCCTTCAGCTACGAGCAGCCGGACAAGTGCTACGAGGGAAGCCGCCTCCTGGCCCGGGCGATCCTCGACGCGCGGCGCGTCTAGCGCCGGGTCGATCGATGCCTACCGGTCACGCCGCGGCGACCTTCGCGGCGAGGGCCGCCAGCTTGTCGATCGCGGCCGCGAGCTTCTTGATGGTGGCCGCGCCCCTGTCCAGATTCGCCTTGGCCTTCTGGGCCTCGGCGTTCGCCGCGTTCAGCGCGTTCGAGGCCGCCCTGTATTCGGCCAGCGACTCGTCGACGACCTGGTCGATGAACACCTGCAGCTGACCCGCGATCTGGGCCTGCTGTCGAGTCAGTCGCGTGCGCTGGCTCTTACTCTCCGTCTTGAGGATGAGGGCCGTAATGTTGGTCAGGGACGCGCTCAGCTCCTCCCCGAGCGTGTTGGCCATGGCGCACGCCTTTCATTTCGTCGTGATGATCTTCACCGCCGCCCGGAGCGATTGCGCCCGTTCGGCAAAGGCCTGAATGTCTTGCGCCGACCACGTCGAGTCCTCGACCGCCTGCGCCAGCGCCCCGTTGGCCTTCTTCATGGCGGTGGCGGCATCGGTCACGTGCTGGAGGACTTCCGTCCGGCGCATTCGATTGCCGTGCACGAGATCGATCGCGTCCGACGCGCGCTTTCGCTCGTCGTACGAGCGGCCGTCGTAGAGGACGTTGGTCGCGTCGGCGATGAGAGGATCCTCGATCACCTGCAGCTGCAGGGCGACCCAGCCGGTTCCCGGAGCAAAGTCGCGGGCGAGGAGGTCGCAGAGCCGGTCTATCGCTTGCCGCGACTCCCTCACGATGGTCGTCACGGCCTCCTTGCGCTTCACGTCGATCCAGAGCCCGCCGACCTCCTGGACGACGGTGCCGATCGCCTCCAGCTGCTTGTCGCTGAGCTTCTCCTTGGCCTCCGGCACCCGGCCCAGGCTCGCGACGAGCTCACGGCTGGCCGCCTGCAGCTCCGCGGACTGCGAGTCGGTGACGAGCGCCGCCAGGCTCTTGCCGTAGGCCGCCAGCGCCTGCGCCGCGCTCGTCACCGTCTCGACGCGGCTCACCTCGAAGCCGCGGTCGAGCGAGGCCTGGTCCCCGAGCTTGGGATCCCTGCTGCGCCCGGCCAGCAGCAACCGCTGCTTCGTCATCTCGACCGTCCCGTCCCGCATCGCCTTGAGCTGGGACGACGTCACGTCGCCGAGGGTGG
>QHSM01000249.1 GCA_003221595.1 Candidatus Rokuibacteriota bacterium
GGAATCGGCGCGTAGCTCGAGCACGACCACTCGGGATAGGCGGTGTCCGTCGTCCAGCGCGCCGCGCACTGGTAGCGCGGGCCGTCGTCGAGATTCGTGACCCGGCGCGTCCACAGTCCCGCCGTCGCCTTCAGATCGCGCACCTGCCAGCTACGCGGCGCGACGAATTCGTACAGGAACGGCGCGTCGTACTCCCAGTCCTCGGACTGATGCCTGATCAGGCTTCCGTCGCGGATCGCGCCGCCGAGATCGGTGAGGAACAGGATGCGCTGCAGGCGCACGCGGCGCGGCGAGATCGTCTCGGCGGCGATCCACTCCTTGGTCGTACACGCGCGCGTCGCGTGTGTACCCGGGCTTGAGGCTCTCGACCTCGACGTAGCTGTAGTCGACCAGATAGCAGCCGGCCATGCTCCTTACGGCCTGGAGCCCGCGGTCGAGCCCGTCGCCGGCGGCATCGGCTCGCAAGCCGGTGGCCACGACGAGCGCCAGGAGAGCCGGGAGGATCGCGCCGAGCTTCCGCATCGCGTGAGCTAGCGTTCACCCGGCGCCGCGGTCTGTCAACTGATCTACCGCTTCACGTAGACCGTGTCCCCTTCGACCCGCACCTGATAGGTGGCGACGTCCCCGGAGACGGGCCCGCTGAGGAGCTTGCCGGTGCGGACGTCGAAGCAGGCGTAGTGCAGCGGACACTCGATCACGTAGCCGGTGAGGTCGCCGGTCGACAGCGGGGCGCCGGCGTGGCCGCAGACATCGCGGAGGGCGTAGAAGTCGCCGCCGACGTTCACGACGAGCGTGCGCTCGCCGCCGACCACGACGCGCTTCATCGCGCCCGGCGGCAGCTCGGAGGCGGCGGCGACCGGAACGAAGCCTTCGAGCATGCCGCGGGCGCCCGGGCGACCGGCCTAGTTCAGCTTGAAGCCGAACATCCGCGCGGCGTTCTCCGAGGTGACCTTGCGCAGATCGGCCTCGGGGACGCCGGCGAAGATGCGCTGCAGGAAGTCGCGGGACTTCGGCCAGGTCGATTCGGCATGGGGAAAGTCGCTCCCCCAGAGCATGTTGTCCACGCCGATCATGTCGCGGAGCTGGACGCCGAGGTCGTCCTCCATGAACTCCACGAACATGTTTCGGCGCCAGTACTCGCTCGGCAGCATCCCCTCGCGCGACTTCCACCCGCGGGTGAACACCGGCCGCTCGCGGTACGTGAAATCCATCTGCTTGAGCCAGTGAGGAATCCACGCGGCCTCGTGCTCGACCGAGCCGATCCGGAGCTTCGGGGCGCGATCGAAGACGCCGGCGAAGATCATCGCCGACAGCGAGTAGCGTACCCAGTAGTCGGTGGTGGACCGGCCGGCACCCGTGAGCTCGCCGAGGTCCATGGTGAACTCGCAGCCGGGAATCCCGCCCCGGGGCGTTCCGATGTGCAGGAGCAGCGGCATCCCGATGTCCTGCGCGGTCCACCAGAGGCGCTCGTAGATCGGGTGGCGGTACGGCCGGTCGGGCAGCGGCGAGACGGGGATGAACGCCCCGACCAGGCCGAGCTTCGCGCAGCGCTCCAGCTCCAGGCAGGCCTCCTCGACGTCGTCGACGTTGAGCATGGCGATGCCCTTGAGGCGATCGGGGAAGGGCTTGCAGAACTCCGCGATCCAGTCGTTGTAGACGCGGCAGATGGCGGTCAGCAGACCGCTGTCCGGGATGCGGTACCAGAAGAGCCCCTGGCTCGGCTGCAGGCACGCGCCCCAGACGCCGTCCATCTCGTTCTCTTTGACCATCGCCTGCGGCTCGTAGGCGCCGAGGCGAACGTCCTCCCAGATTCCCAGGAAGTCGATGTTGGACGGATCCTCGAACCGCTGGCCCGCCTGCATGACGGCGCCCAGCGTGCCGGCCTGCCGGCCGTCGATGAACCACGCGTCGTACTTGCGGCCGGTCGGCGTCTCCACCCGCTCCATCCGCGGCGCGCGGTCACGGAACCGCGGCTCGATCCGGTTCGTGTAGAGGTCCGGCGGCTCGATGATGTGGGAATCGGCCGAGATGAGCTTGTGCTCGGTCATCGCACCCTCCTCGCGCTCAGGATCGAAGTCCGTAGTAAGCGGCGCAGTTGTCCCACAGGATCTTTCGCTTGCTCTCCTCGGAGATCGGCAGCGTCAGGAACGACTCGACCGCCCGCGGGAACTTCGAGTCACCGTGCGGGAAGTCGGTCGAGAAGACGATCCGGTCGTCACCGATCGCGTCGATGACGTGCCGCACCGGCTCCTCGTCGCACTCGACCGACACGAAGCACTGCCGCTTGAAATAGGAGCTGGGCGCCATCGTCAGCTCCTTCGCGTAGACGTCGCCGAGCCACTCCCAGTGCTCGTCCATGCGCCAGAGCAAGAACGGCACCCAGCTGCAGTTGCCCTCCAGGAAGGCCACGCGCAGCTGCGGATGGCGCTCGAGGATGCCGCCCGCGCAGAAGGCCCCGGTGGTCAGCATCATTTCGACCGGATGGGAGTAGATGTGCTTCAGCATCGTGTTGGCGCCGAACTGCTCGCCGACCTGCCGGAGCTGGGAGCCCGAGCCCTCGTGGAAGCCCAGCGGGACTTCCAGCTCCTCGAGCGCGGCCCAGAGCGGCTCGTAGTACGGGTCGTGCCAGTTGCGCCCGTTCACCTCGTTCGGCCGCAGGAACATGCCCCGGAAGCCGAGCTCGCGCACGCACCGGCGCGTCTCCGCCACGGCGTCGTTGACGTCGAACGGCGAGATCATGCCGGCGCCGATCAGGCGCTCCGGGTTCTCCTGGCAGAACTCGTAGAGCCAGTCGTTGTACGCGCGCGCCATGGCCGCGGCGAGCCGCGGCTCCATGTCCGGGACGGTCAGGGCGAAGAGCCC
>QHSM01000250.1 GCA_003221595.1 Candidatus Rokuibacteriota bacterium
CTCTTGCCGGCCATCCGCGACACCGTGCGGCTCTGCGCCGACCACGGCGTGGCGCTGTCGTTCGGCCATCTCTCGCCGCAGGAGATGGACGCGCTGGCCGAGGAGACCGGCGCCATCGGCTACACGCGGGCGTTCATCGACCATCCGTTCAGCGAGGTGTTCGAGCTCGACGTGCCGAAGATGAAGCGGTGGGCGGGCGCCGGCGTGCGCTTCGCGCTCACCTGGGACGAGCTCTCGCCGCTGCTGGGAGTGGACACGCAGGATATGGTGGCGGCGATCCGCGCCGTCGGGCCCGAGCACTTCATGCTGTCGAGCGACGCGGGGATCCCGCTCCTGCCGCAGACGGTCGAGGCTTACCGGCTGCTGGCGGCGATGCTGCGCGCGTACGGGATGACCGAGGTCGAGATGCGCCAGCTCATGACCGGCAACGCCAAGGAGCTTCTGACCCTCTCCTGAGCCCTACGTCCCCGGCGCCTTCACCGCGGCGCCGGCACCGAGCCGAGCCTGTTTCAGCTGGGCGACTCGGCGGCGCCGCGCGAGACGGCGGAGTCGTTGGACCGCCTTCCGTGTTTTCGAGTGCGTGGCCATAACCCTGTCCTCCCAAGTGAGTCCCGACGAGACGACACGACCGGGCGTGCCTGAAAATCAGGCCATCGACGCCAGGCGCGTGAGCAGCGCCTGGAGCGCGGGATCGTCGGCGCCTTTCGGCTTGATGCGCGTGAACTCCTCGCGCTCCTTCTTGCGCCAGAGCGGCGGCTTGGTGGCGTCGATGGCCATCTTGCCGCCCACGCGCATCACCGTCACCTCGGAGCGATCGACGTTGGGCGCCGAGATGTCGAGCGGATGGATGCGCTCGTGCGGGATCACGATGACGTCGCGCTCGGGGTTCAGGCGCGTCGAGATCGCCCAGAACACCTCGCGCGGATCGTAGATGTTCACGTCCTCGTCCACGGCGATCGCGATCTTCGGGTGCAGATACGGGCTCGACAGGACGCCCAGGAGCACGTCGCGCGCCTGGCCGTCCCAGCGCGGCGTCATCTGCACGATGACCGTGAACATCGTCACCCACGGCGGGATGTAGACGTCGTGGATCTCGGTGCGGCCGTGGATCTCGCTGAGCCGCCGGTAGAGGCTCGCCTCCATCGGCACCGACACGAGGGGCTGATGGTCGGTGAAGACCGTCGCCTGCATGTGGCGATAGATCGCGTCGCGGCGGCGGGTGATCGCCGTCACCTCGAAGACCGGCGCGGGGCCTTCCGCGCCCTTGCTGTAGCCGGTGAACTCGCCGAACGGTCCCTCGGGCTCGCGCACGCCGGGCGGCACGATGCCCTCGATGACGATCTCGGCCTGCGCCGGCACCTCGAGGTCGACCGTCTCGCACTTCACGAGCTCGAGCGTCTCGCCGAGGACGCCCGCGCCCATCTCGAGCTCGTCGTACCCTTCGTGCCGCCCGCTGAAGTTGGCGAGAATCTCGTAGCCGGGATGCAGGCCGATGGCGAACGCCATCGGCGCCGGGAGCCCGCGCTCCTGGTATTTCATGAGGTGGGCCCAGTTGTGGCGCGCGGCCATCCAGAAGCCCATCTTCCGCGGCCCTCGGACCAGCGCGCGAATGATGGCCTCGTTGCGCACGCCGGTATCCGGGTCCTTCGTGATGGTGACGCCCGAGCCCAGGTAGCGGCCGGCGTCGCCCTCGGAGTGGATCGGAATCGGAAGCTTCGTGATGTCGGCGTCGGCGCCGAGCAGCTTCACTTCCTTGCACGGTCCGTCGGCGACCAGCTTGGAGCCGCCGGGGACGCGCGTGAACATGCGGTCGGCGAGCTCGCGCACGACGCTCTGCGGCGCGGTGCCGAGCGCCTTCGCCTGCCGCGCGCGATCCTTCACGAGAATGTCGCAGAGCTTCCAGCCCGGGAAGCCCTTGAGCCGGTTCAGGATGATCGGCCGGGGGCTGGCCGAGCAGACCGCGCCGGCCTGCGTGATCGGATCGACCTCGTCGTCGACGCGGATCAGGTCGTCGCCGAGCGCGGCCAGGAAGTCTCTCAGGTTCAACGCCATCGTCGTCTCCTCGGGCGCGTGGTCGCTTCAGTCGCGTTGTAACAACCGCCTCTCCCGAAGTCAAACCGACGGGCTCCGGCGCCGGCGGCCTCCGCGATCGCCGGCGGCCGCGACTGACCCTCCGGCATCTTCGCCCTTGACCGGGCGGGCGCTCCGGGTGTTAGTGGGGGGCGATTTGCGTTCCCCGAGACGCGCGTGGCGGAGTAGGATCTCGACGGGTAGACGGCTCGAGAGCTGATGAACACATCAAAAAGAGGGAATCGATGAACACACTGCGGATGCGAAGACTCGTGGTCGGGGCGCTGGTGTGCGTCGTCGTCGGCGCGGTCGTGCTCGCCGGCGCCGGCGTCTTCGTCGCGCGCGCTGCCGACCCGATCAAGATCGGGCTCGGCATGGCGCTGACCGGCGGCCTGTCCGCCAACGGCAAGCCGGCCCTCATGGCGATGCAGATCTGGAAGGACGACGTCAACAAGAAGGGGGGTCTGCTCGGCCGGCCGGTCGAGCTGATCGCCTACGACGACCAGACGAACGCGGCGACCGTCCCCGGCATCTACACCAAGCTCCTGGAGGTCGACAAGGTCCACTTCGTCGTCTCCGGCTACGGGACGAACCTGATCGCGCCCCTCATGCCCATCGCGATGGAGCGCAAGCTGACGATCATGGGCATCCTCGGTCTCGCCAACAACGAGAAGTACAAGTACCCGAACTACTTCCAGATCCAGCCGTCGGGGCCGGATCCGGAGGCGAACTGGGCGACGGGCTTCTTCGAGATCGCGGCCCGGCAGAACCCCAAGCCGCAGACGATCGCGCTGGTGGGCGCCGACGCCGAGTACCCGCGCCACGCCATCGCGGGCGCGCGCGAGCTCGTCAAGAAGTTCGGATTCAAGAACGTCTACGACAAGTCGTACCCGCCGAGCACGGTCGACTACACCCCGATCGCGCGGGCGATCAAGGCGGTGAACCCCGACATCGTGTTCGTGGCGTCGTACCCGCCGGACTCGGTCGGCATGGTCCGCGCCGCGGCGGAGGTCGGGCTGCAGCCGAAGATCTTCGGCGGCGGGATGGTCGGTCTCCAGTTCACGACCGTCATGACGAGCCTGGGGCCGATGCTGAACGGCATCGTGAACTACGACTTCTGGGCGCCGGAGAAGACCATGATGTTCCCGGGCATCCAGGAGTTCTTCACGGAGTACCAGAAGCGCGCCAAGGAAGCGGGTGTCGACACGCTCGGCTACTATCTTCCGCCCTATGCGTATTCGGCGATCCAGATCCTGGGCCTGGCCATCGAGGGCAGCAAGAGCCTCGATCAGCAGAAGGTCGCCGACTACATCCGGTCCAACGAGTTCAGCACCATCGTCGGCAAGGTCCGGTTCGGCGCGAACGGCGAGTGGGCGAAGTCGCGGGTCCT
>QHSM01000251.1 GCA_003221595.1 Candidatus Rokuibacteriota bacterium
CACGCGCTGTTCAAGACGTCGCCGCTCGAGCGATTCTTTCGCGACGGAGCCGTCGCCCCCGTACAGTTCCCGCCTCGCGATTTCTGCTTGTCGACGCTCGGCATGCTCGAGCTGGGCCTCGATCCCGGCGACGTGCTGCCGCCGTTGAAGACCGACCGCCCGGCGACCGGGCCTGTCGTCCGCTAGCCTCTAGGCGGGAGAGGCCAGAGGCTTACTCTTCTCCACCACATAGGTGATGAGAACGCGGGTCTTGGCCGCGCCGGGCGCGCCACCCCCATGCGGCGTGTCCGGGGGGATCTGGAAGCCGTCGCCCGCTTTGAGCGTGCGGGTCGGTTGACCGGCGACGGGAAGCTCGAAGCCGCCTTCCAGGACATAGGCGGATTCGATCCCCGGATGCGTGTGTCGCCCGACGGGCACTCCGGCTTCTATCGTCGCTTCCACGAGTAACGTCACATAGCCCGGCGCCGGGCCCTCTTGCTGCGACAAGATCGTTCGTGTGACGCCCGGCGTTGCCGCGGGCGGCGCAGTTTGAGCCTCCGCTTGGCCGGCAGCCAGATCCGACGCGATTGCGCAGATCGCGCACGACACAAACCCCGTGAATTCACGTCGTGTCAGCATGACGTCCCCCTTTGCTTTCGAGCCGAATCCTAAGTCGGTCGCGACTGCGTTGGCAAGGTGAACGAGACGACACCCCGGGCGACGCCGGATTGCCGATCCCGGCCGAAGCAGGCTACCCTAGCGCAAAGCGGAGCGATCGAGGAGGCCCATCGTGAAAGTCGGCATCGCGCTCAACATGTTGACGAAGGAAGGCCTGTCCGACGCGGCGGTGCTCGGCGAGCACATGGCGCTCGGCGATCTCGCCGAGCCGCTCGGGTTCGACTCGCTGTGGGCGCTGGAGCATCACTTCACCGGCTACGCCATGTCGCCGGCCCCGACCCAGCTCTTGAGCTACTACGCCGGCCGGACGCGACGCATCACGCTCGGCACGGCCGTCATTGTGCTGCCGTGGCACGATCCCGTCCGCGTCGCCGAGGAGATCGCGCTGCTCGACGTCATCTCGGGCGGCCGCTGCGTGTTCGGCTTCGGGCGCGGCGCCGCGAGCGTGGAGTACGCCGGCTTTCGCGTGGCGATGGAAGAGGCGCGGCCACGATTCGTCGAGGCGGCGCAGATTGTCGTCAAGGCGCTGACGCACGAGACGTTCGAGTGGGACGGTGAGTTCTTCAAGATTCCCCGGACATCGATTCGCCCGCGCCCGATCTCGCATCCCGAACGGCGGTTTTACGCCTCGTCGGTGAGCCCGGAGTCCGCCGAGATCATGGCGAAGCTCGGCTTCGGCGTGCTGGTCGTCATGCAGAACGAGTGGCCCAAGGCCGCCGAGGACATCGAGCGCTACCGCCAGATCGCCAGCGGCGTCGGTCACGCGCCGCGGCCCCCGATCATCCTGACCAACGTCTCGTGCGCCGAGAGCCGCGACGAAGCGCGCGAGCGGGGCGTGAAGTACCTCTCCCGCAAGTGGGACTCGATCGATCGCCACTATCACTTCTCGGACGGGCACCTCGCCACCGTGAAGGGCTACGAGTTCTACGGAAAGATGACGAAGACGTACGCGAAGATGAAGGACGACGGCTTCCGGCAGAAGGCCACCGATTTCTACGTCAGCATCCAGATCGTCGGCACGCCCGACGATTGCTTGCAGCAGGTGCGGGAGCTTCACCGGCTGACCGGACTCGACCACCTGATCACCGAGTTCGCATTCGGCGGAATGCCGCACGAGGAGTCGGAGATCAACATGCGGCTCTTCGCCGACCGCGTGATTCCGGTGCTCCAGCGCGATCCGGCCTTCTCGAGCCCGCGATCGAGCGCCGACGCGCGCCCGACGTCCGAGGCAAAGCCGGGCGGAGTGTTCGCGCCCGCCTGAGCGCCCTACTTCTCCGCTAGCGCGCGCCGCAGCTCCGTCGTCACGCGCGTGCCCTCCGCCAGGATGAACGCGATCTCGCTGTTCGTCGTCAGGAAACGCGCGCCCTTGCGGATGTACTCGATCTGGCGCTGGATGTTGCGGTCCCCGCCCATGCCGGGAATCTTGCCGTTCGCGGCCGTCACGGAGATGACACGGTCGATGACCTTGGCGGCTTCCGGATCGCCGAACGCTCCGGGCCTGCCCATCGCGGTCAGGAGGTCGTTGGCGCCGATGTGAATCACGTCCACGCCGTCCACCTGGGCGATCTCCTCGACGTTCTTGACTCCTTCCGGCGTCTCGATCATGCACACCACCAGCGTCGCGTCGTTCAGCACCGGCACCGTCTGGCTCACGGGCACCGGACGGTAGTCGAACATCGGGTAGGCGCCGGCGGCGGAGCGCTTTCCTAGCGGGGGAAACTTGGCGCGGGCGACCGCCCGACGCGCCTCGGCGGCGGTGTTGACGTCCGGGTAGACGATGCCCATGACGCCGTTGTCGAGCAGCACCTGCACGTCCTGGTCGTCGACACTGCGCACGCGAGCGAGGGGCGTGATGCCGCAGCCGAGCGCCGTGGACGCGATGTGCGCGATGGTCTCGCGGGTGAAGATGGCGTGCTGGCCGTCGATGAAGATGAAGTCGTGGCCGCACGATTTCGCGATGCGGGCGATATCGCCCGAGCGTGCGAGGCGCACGTTCATGCC
>QHSM01000343.1 GCA_003221595.1 Candidatus Rokuibacteriota bacterium
TCGCGTTCTTCCGCGCGCGCCAGCAGCACTCGCTCACCGGCATTCTTCACGCGGCCGAGGCGTTCAGCACGCTCGGCGATCGCGCGACGGTCGAGCAATGCCTGCGGGTCGCCGAGGGGCTCGCGACGCGTAGCGGCGACGGCGACGACGTGGACCGCGTACGACTGACCGCGGCCCGGCTTGCCGAACGGGCACCGGCCGAGGAGAGAAGCGGCACGCGCTAGACGAGAACGGACGGGCCCGGCGGGACTTCGACGGTGCGGAGGCGCGCGGTCAGTACTTGCCGCGCCCGCCTCGACCCGAGGGCGTGAGCGGATCCTCCTTCTTCTGCTCGGCTTTCGGCGGAGCGACCGAGACCCAGCCCCGCGCTTTCATGCATTCCTCGTCGAGCGTTCCCTTGACGGTGCACTCGGACAGGTCGCGACGGAATTCCGCGATGGTATACCTCTCGTCGAGCTTCATCCACTCGCGTTCGTCGCTACCGCATCCGTACGCGACGATCGCGATCCCGAGAGCGCTCAGGGTCACTGCGTGGCGCATGTGGGCCGCATTGTACCGCAGCGGGTCACGCCGACCGGACGTCAGAGCGCGCTCGAAGGGCGATTTCCGGATCGGACCGGCGCGAACAGCACGTAGCCGACGCCGGTACGCGCAAGCCAGACTCGGCGAAGCTCCTCGAGCCGGTAGCGTCGAGCAACCGCGTCGGCTCGTGGCGCCGCCGGATCGTTGACGAGTACGTCGTCGCCCTCGTAGCCGGTCAGCACCAGCAGGTGCCCGGACGTCTCGGCGATCGCCGCATCGGTCAGCTCTCCCGGACCATACCGGACCGACGCGATGATCGGCATCCCCTGCTCGAGGCACCACGCGGCGGTGGACCAGTCGGGAAAGCGCAGAAGATAGCCGGCCACGCCGCGCCGGCCCGCGGCGCGAACCGCCGCCGGCCACACCCCGTAGAGGTCGAGCTCCGGCTGGAAGATCTCGCGCGCGAGATCGGCCACGGCGATCGGCGCCCCGTAGTAGGCCAGCACCATCGCCACGCTCGAGGGCGAGCAGATGCGGTTCCGGATCGCCGCGTCCTCCTCCATCTGGCTGAGCGGCGGCACGGCGAGCCGCACGCCGGATCCCGGAACTTGTCCCGGCGGAGCAGTAGGGCTCCACGCCGAGAGCGAGACGAACCACGGCGCGGCAAGCGGCGCATCAGGAGCGGCCGGGTTCACGCGAAGGATCAAGCGCACGCGCTCGGCCGGCGCTGAGGCGATGAACTCGTCGACCTCGCAGGCGAGGGTGTCGGACCGGGTCGCGGCGGCGGGAAAGCTCCCGCGCCCGACGGTAGCGCCGGCGAGCCAGGGCGACCATGCGCCCGATGAATAGACCGACATCTCGAAGCGAAAGCCGGCGACGCCATCGCCGAGCACGCTGAGCGCCGGCACCAGGCGATGGGCGGGCTCCCGCGGGCGCCACTCCGGGAGCCTCACGATCAGATCGTGGCGGTCGGGCTCCGGAGACGGGGCGCGATCGATGCCGCGATCGCACGACGGCGGCACCGCCCGGGCGAGTGCACCCAAGGACCATGCGGAGGCAGCCAGGAAGAGGTCAGTCGCCACGCCGTTGTGTATTCGGGGGCGTGGGCGAGGTGGCTCGCCCACGGCATCCCCTGTTCAGTGTGCGCAGACCGTGCTGCGCTTCCCGGCTTGCGTCGGGAGAGGCTGTACCTGCTCGCTGGGCGCCGCTCGGAGCCGCTAGCAGGCCCCGAGGGGCGCAGCGATCAAGTCCGGTGGTGTCATCTCCATCCACACCTCCTGGAATTGAGTGGGCCCTCGACGGTGGGCGACCTCGGTCGCGTCACCGTAATTCCTCTGTACTCCGCTCCCCGGAACTCGTCAAGGCCGTCGTCGGGCGCTCACCGCGCGCCGCGGAGCCTCGGGTCGAGGACGTCGCGGAGCGCGTCGCCGAGCATGTTGAACCCGAACACGGCCAGCGAGATCGCGACGCCCGGCCAGATCGCCATCCAGGGCGCGCGGAACATGTAGGTACGGCCGGAGCCCGACAGCATCGCGCCCCACGCCGGATACGGCGGCGGCACGCCGAAGCCGAGGAACGAGAGCGCCGACTCCGCGAGGATCGCGGTGCCGAGGCCGATGGTCGCGAGAATGATGACCGTCGCCGCGACGTTCGGCAGGATGTGGCGCAGGATGATCCGCCCGTGCCCGCAGCCGAGCGCGCGCGCCGCCTCGACGTACGTGGTCTGGGTGACGCCGATCGTCGCGCCGCGGATCACGCGGGAATTGACCGCGGCGATGATGACCGCGAGCGACAGCACGACGTTCAGGAGCCCGGGGCCGAGCACCGCCATCACCGAGAGCACGATCACGAGATACGGAAAGGAGAGCCAGGCGTCGACCACGCGCTGCACGACCAGATCGTAGGCGCCGCCGAAGTAGCCGCTCGAGACGCCCACCGCGGTGGCGAGCAGCACCGCGAGGCCGACGGTCGCGACGCCCACCGTGACCGAGACGCGCGCGCCGTACACGATGCGGCTCCACATGTCGCGCGAGAGGTTGTCGGTGCCGAGCCAGTGGGCGGCCGACGGCGGCTTCATGCGGGCGCCACGAATCGTCTCGTCGTAGTCGTACGGCGCGAGCCGCTCGGCGAACACCGCCATCACCAGGAGCGCGACGACGATGACGGCCCCCAGCGCCCCGAGCGGCTTCCGGCGCACGAAGCGGGCGCTCGCCAGCAGAGCCTGCGCGCCGGCGGACGACCGGGCCCGCTCGATCGCCGGCTTCGCCCGCGACACCCCGTGCGGCGCCTCGATCTGAATGCTCACGCGCGCAATAGTACGCCGCGGTGGGCCGGCGCGCCCGCCTGAGCGGCGGCCGACGATGACGGCGATGCCGCCCGGTCAGTAGCGAATCCGGGGATCGAGAACCGCGTAGAGCGCGTCGACCGCGAGGTTGACGAGCACGATGAGCGAGACGACGACCAGGTTGACTCCCTGGATCACCGGATAGTCGCGCTGGTTGATCGCGTCGAACAGGAAGCGGCTCATGCCCGGCAGGCCGAAGACGGTCTCGATGATGACGGTACCGCCGATGATCTGCGGCAGCTGCGTGCCGAGGAGCGTCACGACCGGAATCACCGCGTTGCGGAGCGCGTGCTTCATGAGGATCACGCCCTCGCCGAGCCCCTTGGCCCACGCCGTGCGGACGTAGTCCTGGCGCAGCACCTCCAGCAGCATGCCGCGGGTGAGGCGCATCAGCGCCGCGCCGACGGCGATGCCGAGGATTGCGGCCGGCAGGAGCAGCTGCGCGACGTGGCCGATCGGATCCCGGGAGAACTCCACGAACCCCGTGACCGGCCGCCAGCCCCACCAGATCGCCGGCAGCACGATCAGGAGCGTCGCGAGCCAGAACGCCGGCACCGAGAGGCCGAGGATCGCGACGCTGCGGGCGACGTAGTCCGTGATGGTGTCCTGGCGCGCGGCCGAGATGACGCCGACCGGAATCGCGATGATCAGGGCGACGGCGAGTCCCAGCAGGGCGAGCTCGAAGGTGATGGGCAGCCGCTGGCCGATCTCCTCCACCACCGGGCGCTTCGTCCACAGCGACTCGCCGAGATCGCCGCGCGCGACCTTCCCCAGCCACTCGACGTACTGGACCGGCAGCGGGCGGTCGAGGCCGAGCTTCGCGCGCAGCTCGTCGATATCCTTGGCATAAGCCTTCTCGGCCAGCATCAGGACCACCACGTCGCCGGGGATGAGCCGCGGCAGCGTGAAGACGATCAGCGACGCGATCAGGAGCGACGGGACCGCGACCAGAAGACGCTTGGCGAGATAGCGCCTCAGCACGGGCCGCGTGGGCGGTGGCCGACGGGCGAGGGCGCGACTCCGCTCACCGGTCGAGCCACGCCGCCATGAGCCGGCCGCCGTAGTCGTAGCCCATGTTCGGCGCGTAGTTCTTGACGGCGCCCTCCCAGACCGCGACGTAGACGGTCGACGGCATCTGCACATAATACTGTTGCTGGGCGAGGTGGCGCTGGATGTCGTAGATGATCTCGCGCCGCTTGGCGGGATCGAGCGTCCGCCGCTGCCGGACGAGCATGTCGGCCACCACCGGATCGTTGATGTGACTCTGGTTCTTCAGCTCCTCGGGGTAGTACTGGCCGAACAGGAAGTTGTCGGGCTCGAGGAATCCCGTCTGCGGGCCGAAGGTCATCGACTCGAACTTGCCGTAGAAGCAGCTCGCGATGTAGGCGCCGTACTCCTTCTGGTCGATCTTGACGTCGATGCCGACCGCCTTGAGGTCCTTCTGCACGAGCTGCATGATGTCGACCAGCACCGGCGTGCCATACGTCGTGAAGCACATGGTGCCGGGGAAGCCGTTCGGATACCCGGCGGCGGCGAGCAGCCGCTTGGCCTCGGCCGGATCGTACTTGTAGTACCTCGCGCCCTCGCCGAGCTTGTCGAACGGGACCGCCCACTCCTTGAGCGCGGCCGCCACCGGCGGGTTCAGCACGCCGACACCTTCGTACGCGGAGTCGATGATGGCCTTGCGATCGATGGCCAGCGACATGGCGCGACGTACGCGCACGTCGCTGAACGGCTTCTGGTCGGTTCGCATCGAGATGTGGTTCATGACGGGCGACGGGAACTCGACGGTCTTCAGATTGGGCCGCCTCTGCGCGAGCGTCCCCTTGATCTGCACCCAATCGACTCTCGCGATCGAGCCCACGAACTCCCAGCCGAGGTCGTACTTGCCACTGAGGAACGCCGCCATCCGCGACGCGTTGTCCTCGTCCACCGTCGCCTCGATGCGGTCGATGTACGGCAGGCCCGGCAAGAAGTAGGTCGGATGGCGCACGTACGTCAGACCGACGTTCGGCCGGTAGGAGTCGAGCATCCACGGACCGGTGCCGATGACCGTCTCGTGCTTCTTGAAGTCGCCGTGCTTGTCCAGGACTTCCTTGGCGACGATGGCGACCGCGTGTGGATTGGACAGCATGTCCAGGAACCAGACGAACGGCTCCTTCAGCGTGAACTTCACCGTGTACTTGTCGGGCGCCTCCACCTTGTCGACCGCCTTGAGCATGTAGGCGTTGGCGTTGCCCTTCACGGTGAGGAAGTGGTTCACGCTGAACACGACGTCGTCGGCCGTCAGCTCACGCCCGTTCACCGGCGGCTTGTTGTGCCATCGCACGCCCTTGCGCAGCTTGAAGACGTAGGTCGTCTCGTTGGGCTGTGTCCACGACTCGGCCAGATCGCCCTCGATCGGGAACGTGCCGGGCGCCACGCCCGGCCCGGCCTTGTGCTTGAGCAGCCGGCTGTGGGTGAAGCTCAGCGCGATGTGGGTCTTGTACGAGATGGTCTGGAACGGATCGAAGTGCGGAGGGTCCCACGTCCGGATCGACAGGGTCCCGCCCCGCTTCGGCGTCTGCGCGCGCGCGGCGGACGGTGTCAGGGTTGCTCCGGCGAGCACGGCGCCGCCGAGCCGCAGCAGGTCGCGTCGGCTGAGACTCATCAAAGGTCCTCCGGGGATCAGGCGCCTGCGGCGATCGCCGCCAGGGCCTGGTCGAAGATCTCGAGGGTTTCGTTCACGTCCTGGTCCGAGTGAGCGAGCGAGACGTAGATCTTGTTGACGGCCTTCACCATGCCGCGGGCGACCAGCTCCTGGTTGAAGCGCTTGATCCGGTCGCGGTCGGCGGTGAGCGTCGCGCGATAGTCGACCACCGGACGATCGGTGAAGAAGATGTCGAAGACCGGGGGCTCGCCGCTGACCTGCGCGGCGAGGCCGTTCTTGCGCGCCGCGGCGGTCAGCCCGTCGCGCAGCCGCGTGCCGGTCCGGAAGAGCCGCTGATACATGCCGGGCTTCCGCAGCTCGGTGAGGGTCGCCAGGCCCGCGGCGCACGCGATGGCGTTGCCGTTGAAGGTTCCAGCCTGCCACACGTACTCGGGCGTGCCTTCCAGGGCGGCGTCGAAGTGGCGCATGATGACCCGCGGCCCGGCGATGCACGCCAGCGGAAACCCGCCGGCCACGACCTTGCCGTACGCCGCCAGGTCCGGGACGACGCCGTAGTACTCCTGGGCGCCGCCATAGGCGAAGCGAAAGCCGGTGACGATCTCGTCGAAGATGAGCGGCACGTCGTAGCGTCGCGTCGCCGCCCGCAGCCCGGCCAGGAAGCCCGGGGCCGGGACGATGGTGCGCTGGTAGGGCTCGATGAGCACCGCCGCCAGCTCCTCGTGATGGGCAGCGATCAGCGCCTCGGCGGTCGCGAGGTCGTTGTAGGGCGCGATCAGCACCTCGCCCTCGAGCGCGTGCGGGACCCCGGCCGAGTCGGTCATGGGCGCCGGAAACGCCTTGGGCGAGCGGGGCACGACGCTCATGAGCGCGTAGTCGTGCGTGCCGTGGAAGCCGCCCTCGAACTTCATGATCTTCTCGCGCTGGCGGAACGCCCGCGCCACGCGCAGCGCGAAGAACGTTGCCTCCGAGCCCGACGACGTGTACCGCACCTGCTCGGCGCACGGCACCGCCTTCACGATCTCCTCGGCGAGCTGGATCGCCGGCTCGTTTAGGAGGAAATACGAGGTCCCGCGCGCTATTTGACGCTCGACGGCCTCGACGACGGCCGGATGGGCGTGGCCCAGCAGCATCGGGCCCGAGCCCAGCAGGTAGTCGAGGTACCGCCGCCCGTTCATGTCCCAGAGGTACGCGCCGCGACCTTCCTTGACGACGAACTCCAGCCCGGGACCACTGCGGTGGCTGCCCAGGATTCCGCCCGGGAGCACCTGCTCCGCGCGTCGCAACAGATCGGCCTGATCGCTCATGTGTACGCCTCCGTCAAAAACCGCTCCGAGATCATACGCGAGAACCCTCACCGGTCAAGAGCACGCCGGCGCCCGCGAATCCTCCGCGCTTGAGGAGCACGAGCGCCCGGTTCGCGTCCTCGAGCGGGAACGTCGTCGTCGCCGGGCGAATGGGGATCCGCGCCGCCTCCGCCAGGAGCTCCTCCCCGTCGGCCCGCGTGTTGGCGGTAACGCTCCGCACGTTCCGCTCGTAGAAGAGATCGCGCTCGTAGTCGAGCGGCGGCACCGGGGTCATGTAGATGCCGGCGAGCGCCAGCGTGCCGCCGCGCGCCAGGTTGCGGAGCGCGACCGGCACCAGGTCGCCCACCGGCGCGAAGAGAATCGTACCGTCCGCCTTCGCGGGCATTGCCTCGCCGATGTCGCCGACCCACGTCGCGCCGAGCCTCCGGGCCAGCTCCCGGTGAGACGCCTCGCGGGTGCACACGAACACCTCCAACCCGCGGGCCCGCGCGACCTGGAGCGTCACGTGGGCCGAGGCGCCGAAGCCGTAAATGCCGAGCCGACCGCCCGGCGGGACGTCGCTGCGCTTGAGCGCGCGGTACCCGATGATCCCCGCGCAGAGCAGCGGCGCCGCCTCGGCGTCGCCGAAGAGCGGCGGAATCGCGTACGCGAACGCCTCCGGGACCACCGCGTAGTCGGCGAAGCCGCCGTCGGCGTGATAGCCGGTGAACTCGGAACTCTCGCAGAGGTTCTCGCGCCCGCGCCGGCACGCGTCGCAGGCCCCGCACGTCCGGCGAAGCCAGGCGATACCGACGCGGTCTCCGGGCCGGAAGCGGCGCGCGCCGGACCCCGTTCCCTCGACCCGCCCGACGACCTGGTGACCCGGCACGATGGGCGAGCGAACGAGGGGCAGGTCGCCCTCGACGATGTGCAGGTCGGTGCGGCACACGCCGCACGCGATCACCCGGACCAGGATCTCGTCCGGACCCGGCGACGGCGCGGGGCGGGAGTCGAGGCGGAGCGGGTCGCTCTCGACCGGCGCCGGGCCGGCCAGGGACATCGCTCTCATCGGGTGCCGGGCTCCCCGGCCGCTCGCAAGAGGCGGCCGGAGTCCCTACTCGGCCCCGGCGCGGGCGAGAAGCTTCTTGGCGCGGTTGAGGTGCGGCGCGTCCACCATCTGGCCCTTGAACGTGAACGCGTAGATGCCGTGCCGGGCGTTGACCTCGAAGAGCGCGATCAGCTCGCGGGCCTCGGCGACCGCGTCCTTCGCCGGCGTGAAGACGTCGTTGATCACCGGGATCTGGGAGGGATGGATGGAGATCTTG
Source organism: Candidatus Rokuibacteriota bacterium (assembly GCA_003221595.1). Lineage (GTDB taxonomy): Bacteria > Methylomirabilota > Methylomirabilia > Rokubacteriales > CSP1-6 > AR31. Next base: position 8,125 of record QHSM01000343.1, read on the forward strand.
CCGGTGAAGCCCATCGCCACCCCCTCCTCGCACTCGCGCCGAAGGCCGTCGAGGTCCGCGATGTCGGTGAAGACCGTGTCGATCGCCTCCACGCCGGCCGCCGCTGCGACCACCGAGCACATGACGCGCGCGTACCGCGGGATGTCGAGGTACCGCCCCGCGCCGTCGCGAACGCGGCCGAGCCCCATCGCCGCGCCCAGATCCTCGACACCCCAGGAGATCGCCACCGTGCGCGGCGAGGCGGTCGAGATCTCGCGGATGTTCAGGAGCCCTTCGGGCGTCTCCGTCGCGATCACCGTGAGCCGTGTGGCGCCGTTCGGGATTCCGTGCTGCTGCTCGAGCCGGTCCAGGATGCGGGCGACCTCGCGGATGTCGGCGGCACGGCCGGGCTTCGGCACCACGTAGCCGTCGGGGCGCCCGGCAATCGTCTCCTCGAGATCCGCCTCGCCGAGACCCGTGGCGATCGGATTCATCCGCACCCAGCGCTCGCGGCCGCCGAAATCCTTCTGCGCCAGCCACTCGCGAACCACGCCGCGGGTCGCCGCCTTGCGGTCGGGCGCCACCGCGTCCTCGAGGTCGAGGATGAGGCCGTCGGCCGGCAGGGTGATCGCTCGGGTGAACATCCGGTCGTTACCGCCGGGCACGAAGTGGAGCGAGCGCCGCCGCCGCGCCACGCTCAGGCTCCCTTCTTGCGCATCATGGCGTTGCGGCGCGCCACCATCACCACCTCGCCGTGCTGATTGAGCGCGCGGTGCACGAACGTCACGATGCCCCACTGCGGGCGCGAGCGGGATTCGCGCTTGTCGACCACCTCGGTCTCCGAGTAGATCGTGTCGCCGTGGAAGACGGGCTTCGGGAACTCCACCTTCTCGAACCCGAGGTTTCCCACGGTCGTGCCGAGCGTCGTCTCCCCCACCGAGAGGCCGACGGCGACGCCGAGCGTGAAGAGGCTGTTGACCAGCGGCTTGCCGAACTCGGCCTTGGCCGCCGCGTGGAAGTCGACGTGCAGCGGCTGCGGGTTCATCGTCAGGCACGAGAACCACACGTTGTCGGCCTCGGTGACGGTCCGCCCCGGCTGGTGCCGGAACGTCTGTCCGATCGCGAGCTCCTCGAAGTACTTTCCGGCCACGAGTTCCCTCCCCTTTGGCGTCGGCGGCCAAGCTTGACAGCGGCCGTGCCAGATTCTATCAATGGTGGGCCATGGAAAACTCCTACGACATCGCGGTCATCGGCGGCGGCATCATCGGGCTCGCCACCGCGCGCGCCCTCAGCGAACGCGCGCCGCGCGCGCGCATCGTGATCCTCGAGAAGGAAGCCAAGCTCGCCACGCACCAGACCGGCAACAACTCGGGCGTCATCCACTCCGGCATCTACTACAAGCCGGGCTCCTACAAGGCCAAGCTCTGCGTCGAGGGCAAGGGGCTGATGCTCGAGTTCTGCCAGAAGCACGGGATCCGCGTCGATCACGTGGGCAAAGTGATCGTCGCGACCGAGCAGGCGGAGCTGCCGCGGCTGCAGACCCTCTACGAGCGCGGAATCGCCAACGGCGTGCCGGTCGAGATGCTGGAGCCGGCCCAGCTCCGCGAGATCGAGCCCCACGCCCAGGCGCTCCGGGCGATCCGGTCTCCCTCGACCGCGATCGTCGACTACAAGGAAGTCTGCGCGGCGATGACGCGCGAGCTGACCGCCCGCGGCGTCGTGATCGAGACGGGCGCCCGCGTGACGTCGATTGCGCGGAGCGCCGGGGCGATCGACGTGGCCACCTCACGAACGGCCGTGCGCGCGCGGCGCATCGTGAACTGCGCCGGTCTCTATTCGGACGTGGTGGCGCGGATGGCCGGCGCGCGGTTCGACCTGCGCATCATCCCGTTCCGCGGCGAGTACTACATGATCCGCCCGGAGCGCCAGGACATCGTCCGCGGGCTCATCTATCCGGTGCCCGACCCGGAGTTCCCGTTCCTCGGCGTCCACCTCACCCGCACGGTGCACGGCGAGGTCGAGGCGGGCCCCAACGCGGTCCTCGCCTTCGCGCGCGAGGGCTATCGCTTCGGCCGCGTGAGCCCGGGCGAGCTGGCGGGCACGCTCGCGTACCGCGGATTCTGGAACATGACCCGCCGCTACTGGCGGATGGGCAGCTACGAGATGTACCGCTCGCTCAGCAAGGCCGCGTTCGTCTCGGCGCTGCAGCGGCTCGTCCCGGCCCTGCGCTCCGAGGACGTCACGCGCGGCGGCGCCGGCGTGCGGGCCCAGGCCGTCAATCCCGACGGGACGATGGTCGACGACTTTCGCATCATCGCCGAGGCGGACGCGGTCCACGTGCTCAACGCGCCGTCTCCCGGCGCCACCGCCTCGATCGCGATCGGACGCCACATCGCCGGGCTGGCCGTGAACACCTTCGGCCTGTCGTAGCGCGAGGCGCGCCAGAGGATCCCAGACCTGAGAGCGGCGAGCGCAGCAAGCGGGTCGCCGCCTACTACGCCGCCCGCTACGGCGATCGCGGCGCCGGCGGGCTCAACCGGTCGGCCCGGATTCGCGCCGAGCTCTTCGCGGCGTGGATCGGCACCGGCAAGCGTCTGCTCGAGCTCGGGTGCGGCAGCGGCTCGCTGCTCGAGGCGTACGCGAAGGGCAATCGCGTCACGGCGATGGACATCGACACGCCGGCGCTGGACGCCTGTCGTCAGCGGCTCGGCGTGGAGACGGTCTGGGGCGACTTCGCGACGGAGCTGCCCTTCGCCGCCGCCAGCGTCGACGTCGTCGTCGCCGGCGAGACGCTCGAGCACATGCCGTATCCGTCGGTTTTCCTCGGCGAAGTTCGACGCGTGCTGACCGCGGGCGGCCTCTTCGTCGGCTCCGTCCCCAACGCCTACCGCTACCGGAACCGGCTCAGGGTCCTGTCGGGCACGCCGATCGACACCGATCCGACGCACCTGCAGTTCTTCTCGCTGGCCTCGCTCGGTGCGCTGCTCTCGAGCCACTTCACCATCGAGGCGATCGTGCCGATCAGGGGACGATGGTCGGGCCGCTGGCCGTCCCTCTTCGCCCATCGCTTCGCCTGGCGCTGTCGCCGCTGAGGCGCGGAGTCACTCGCGCGCGAGCGCGACGCAGACCACACCGGCCAGCACGACCGAGGCCCCGGCGAGCCGGGGCGCCAGACGGCCCTCGCCGAGCCAGAGACTGCCGATGAACGCCGAGAACAGGATGGACAGCTCGCGCGACGCCACGACGTAGCCGACCTTGGAGAGCCGGAAGGCGAAGAGCACGAGCAGGTAGCTCGTCAGGTTCATCGCCGAGGCCACGAGGATCGTCCGCCAGTGACGACGCCACTCACGGCCGAGGGCGGGACGATCCGCGAGCACGACAGGAGCGAGCACCACGCTCAGGCCGACGCCCATGAGCGCGATGTAGGGCATCGGATGCAGCCGTGCGACTCCCGCCTTGTCGACGAGCGAGTAGGCGGCGATGGTCAGGCCGGTCACGAGCGCCCACGCGGTTCCGGCGCCGGCGCCAGCCCGCGCGATCGACCTCGGCGTCGCCGCCGGCAGGGCGCTGAGCGCGACGATCCCCAGCACGACGAGGCCGACGCCGAGCGAGCCGAGCCACGATAGCCGCTCGCCGAAGAGGGGCAGCGCGACGAGCGGAACGAGCGCCACGCCGAGCCCGCGGGCCACCGGATAGACCCGCGAGAAGTCGCCGTGCCGGTACGCCCGGCCGAGCGCCCAGAAGTAGAGCGCGTGGATGCCCACGCTGGCCGCGACGAACGGGAGGCCGCTCGCCGGGGCGGGCTCGGCGGACAGACGCAGGAGGCCCAGCGGGAGCAGGAGCGCGGTGGCCAGCGACACGGAGCACCAGAGGAAGACGAACTGGTTGTCAGCCCGCTTGGCCAGGGCGTTCCAGACAGCGTGCAGGATGGCGGCGCAGACGACGAGAGCGAGAGCCGGGCCGCTCACGAGGCGATCTTACCGAACTTCAGGTGCGGATATCGACGAAAACCCCTCTATTGACAGGGGTTTGCCGATCAATTACACTCTATCGTCCATGATTACCGTCCCGACTCGACGCGTGAAGCAGTTTGGCGTGGAGTTCTACCAGGCCGGTCTTTCCGCCAAGGATATCGACCGGTTGGTGAAGTTCGAGGTCCTGGGCTACTCGGGCGGGCCGAAGAACGAGCCGCCGAAGAAAACCCGGATGAACCGCTCGCGCGTCAACTGGGACAGCCTCGAGAAGCGGATCGGGGAGAGCGAGGCGGCCTACCAGCGGCCGGTCATCCGCCGCAAGATCGACGAGCTGGTCGCCTACTACCGCGAGTGCAAGGACGCGGCGACCCTGCCGGCCATTCCCGGCGCCGTCATCATCACCTCGGAGAAGCGCTTCACCTTCACCCCGGTCGCGGGGCAGCACGACCTCGGCCTGCTGCAGATTCCCGAGGAGCACGGAGTCCTGAGAGTGCTGGACGGCCAGCACCGGCTCCTGGCGCTCCATGCGCTCTCCCAGGCGGGCGAGAACTTGACGATCGAGGTGCCGGCGGTGCTCTTCGACTCGCTCGACGCCCGCCAGATCGTCGAGCTCTTCGTCACCATCAACGCCAAGCACACCCGCCTGAACCCGTCGCACATCATCAGCCTCGCCGGCCGCAAGCTCTATCCCGACGCGAACCAGGCGCTCGCCCACGACGTCATCCGCTCGCTCAACGAGGACGACACCTCGCCGCTCCACGGCGAGATCAAGATGCTCGGCACCGGACAGGGCCGCGTGAGCCAGGCGCCCCTGGCCGAGGAGATCGTCGACTTCTTCGAGACCGTCGAGAAGGTCGGCAGCGGCGGCAAGCTCCAGGAGCTGCGGGGCGGCGCCAAGCGCTTCTTCCTGAACTACATCAAGGCGCTCTCCACCACCTTCCCGGCCGCGTGGGCGGGGCGCAAGTACTCGATCAAGACGGGCGCGGCGCTCCGCGCCTTCATCCGGGCGGCGCCCGACGTGATGGCGCGCGCCCGCGAGCTCCGGCGCGATCCGTTCGATCTCAACGCGATCCGCGAGGCGATCAAGCCCTGGGGCGAGCGGCTGCGCGACCGGCGCTTCGAGACGGAAGGCGAGTGGAAGCTGAAGCTCGCCGGCGGCACGCGCGGAACCGTCGAGGTTCTCACGCGCGAGCTGCGCGACGCGCTCCGCTGAGCGGCGGCGCCGCCGCTCGAAGCGGCGGCGGGGCCGTCGGCCCGATCTCGCTACTTCTTGAGCGTCACGTCCTCGTAAGGCGCCGACCAGGGATACGGGTCGATCTTCATCAAGGCCGGGTCCCCCACGCGCGGCCCGATCCCGCTCGGCCAGATATATTCCCAGATCGGGCCGAACCGCACCCGCTCGTAGAGGAGCTGCTGGATCTGGTGGAGCATCGCCTCGCGCTTCTTCCGGTCCGTCTCCCGCGCCTGCTGCCTGTAGAGCGCCTCGACGTCGGGATCGGCGCCGCGCGCGAACGATCCTTCGATCGGCACGAACTCGGCCATCCGCGAGGCCGCGTTGCCGTACGGCGCGTGGACGCAGAAACAGACCCCCTTCAGCTTCTTCGACAGCCACGCCTTCTGGAACGCCCCGCGCTCCATCGTGAGGATCCTCGTCTTGATGCCCACCGCCGCGAGATTAGTGGCGACCGCCTCCCCCATCGAGAAATAGGGGGGATAGGGATAGAAATCCCCGGCGTCGAAGCCGTTGGGGTAACCCGCCTCGGTCAGCAGCTGCTTCGCCTTCGCCGGATCGTAGGGATAGGGCTCCAGCGCCAGCGCGAACTCGAACTTCCGGGGGACCATCCCACCGGTGAGACGCGAGGCGCCGAGGTTCTCGGCCTCGTTCAGTGAGCGGCGATCGATCGCATAGTTGGCGGCGAGCCTCACCCGGCGGTCGTGCCACGGCGACTTCGGGTCCCACTGATCGAAGAAGTCGAGGAAGTGGATCCCGATCGCACCGGAAAACATCACCTTGAGGTTGGGATCCCGCTTCAGCTCCATCGCCGCCGGCGTGTCCAGGAGGTAGGCGATATCCACTTCGCCTTTCTTCAGCATCGCCGCCCGCGTGGTCGGCTCCGGCACGCTCTTGAAGACGAGACGCTTCACCGAGGGCATCTTGCGCCAGTAGCTCTCGTTGGCTTCCATCACGATCTCGATGCCAGGGTTGTTGCTCACGAACTTGTAAGGCCCGAGGCCCACCGGCTGCTTCATGAACCCGTCGTCGCCGACCCTCTCCACGTACTTCTTGGGCACCACCCAGCTCGACGCGGTGGCCAGGGTCCCGTAGAAGGCCATGAAGTCGGGGAACGGCTCGTGGAGATGGAAGCGGACCCGGAAGGGATCGACGATCTCGACGTCGCGGACCTTCTCCTTGAGGACGCGCGAGCTCTTGGCGCGCAGGAAGCTGAACTTCACGTCCTCGGCGGTGAAGGGATCCCCGTTGTGGAACTTCACGCCCTGGCGCAGCTTGAACTCGTAGGTGCGCTGATCGGGGCTGAGCGTCCACGACTCGGCGAGGCTCGGCGTCATGATGTTGCCGGGCATCGGCTTCACGAGGGCGTCGTGGAGCGCGTACTGGATCCAGAACGGCGTGATGAAGCCCAGCACCTCTCCGGGATCGAGCCATGCCGGGGCGACCGTCACGTAGAGCGCCCAGCGCATCTCGCCCTCGGGCTTGGGCTGCGCCTCGACCGGGCCGACGAGGCCGCCCGCCAGCAGGACGCCCAGCGCCACACCGAAAACGGCCCGCACGATACGGCGGGCTCGACTCCGTTCGCTGTCCATGGTGTCTCCCTCGGTCGCTTCTAGACCGCGCCATCCTTCCGGAGGGCGGCGATCTCGTCGCCGCTGTATCCCAGCTCACGCAGGATCTCGTCGGTGTGCTCGCCGTGGGTGGGCGCGGCGCGGCGAATCGCGCCGGGCGTGCGCGACAGCGTGGCCGGCAGCCCCTGCACCAGCATCTCGCCGCGCTCGGGATGGCGCACGGGCTGGGCCATGCCGAGGTGCTTGATCTGCTCGTTGTGGAACACTTCCTTCACGTTCAGGATCGGCCCCGACGGCACCCCGGCGCGGTTGAGCGCCTCGATCCACTCGGCGCTGGGCTTCTTCGCGAGAATCTTGTCGAGCTCGGCGTTCATCTGCTTGCGGTTCTTCGACCGGTCGGCCAGGTTCTTGAAGCGCGGATCGTCGATCAGCTCGGGCGCGCCGATCGCGGTGCAGAGCCGCCGGTACATGGTCTGGCCGGACGCGGCGATGTTGATGTGGCCGTCCGCCGTCGTGAAGACGCCGGTCGGAATCCCGGTCGGGTGATCGTTGCCGGCCTGCGGCG
>QHSM01000252.1 GCA_003221595.1 Candidatus Rokuibacteriota bacterium
GACTCCCATCGCCTGGCCGGGCCGCGCGTGCTCATGGGAGGCTTCAACGAGTGGCATCGCGGTCCGGTGACGCGCGGGCTCCGCCGCGAGTTCTCGTCGCCGATGCGCCGGCGCCGCACGCATCCGGCGATGTTTCCGCTCTTCGCCCTGGATCGGATCTACTGGGACGCCGAGCTGGAAGGCGAAGGGTTCAGCGTGCATCGAAGCCGGCTGGCACGCGTCGCTTCCGACCACCTGCCGGTGGTCGCGCGCCTGCGCGTGAGCAATCGGCCGCCGCGGATGGTGCCCTACGTGGTCGGCGATGCCCTTCCGCCGGCGGAGTAGCCGGCCGCCGGGCTCACGCCCGGCCCGCGAGGTCGAGCGCCGCGCGCAGGAGCGTGGTCGCGCCCTGCTCGATGTCGTCGATCGGCGTGAACTCCTCCTCGCAGTGGCTGCGACCGTCCCGCGACGGCACGAACACCATGCCGGCCGGCCCGATGGCGGCCATGTACTGGGCGTCGTGGCCGGCGCCGGAGCGGATGCGCCGGTAACGCGCGCCGGCGGCCCGGGCGGCGCGCTCGACCGTGTCGACGACGTCGCGGTCGAACGGCGTGTACGGCACGCGCCAGTAATGCTCGAGCTCGTAAGGCACGCCCTCGCGCTCGCAGGCCTCGCGAACGATCGCTTCCAGCTTCGCCCGGGCCCGGTCGAGCGTCGCGTCCTGCGGGTCGCGCATGTCGATCGAGAGGGTGATCCGGCCCGGGATCGCGTTGACGATGTTCGGCGCGACGACCAGGTTGCCGACCGTCGTCACCAGGTCGCCGCCCATCTCGCGCGCGATCCGCCGCACGCCGCCGACCACCTCGGCGGCGGCGACGAGCGCGTCGTGGCGAATGCGCATCGGCGTCGGCCCGGCGTGGTCCTGGACGCCGTGGATCGTGAGCCGCGACCACGCGATGGCGACGATGCCCTCGACGACGCCGACCGAGAGCCCTTCCTCCTCCAGGAACGGGCCCTGCTCGATGTGGAGCTCGAGGTAGGCGCGGAACGGCCGGGCGACGCACGGCTCTGCGCCGAGGTAGCCGATCCGCTCGAGCTCGTCGACGAGGCGGATCCCGTCCTTGTCCCGCGTGTTGTAGGCGTCCTCCAGGGCGATCTTCCCGGCCATGACGCCGCTGGCGATCATCGCCGGCTGGAAGCGGGCGCCCTCCTCGTTGGTGAAGATCGCCAGCGTGACGGGGTGACGCGTCCGGATCTTCGCGTCGTCAAGGCTCCGGATGACCTCGAGGCCGCAGAGAACCCCGAGCTGGCCGTCGTAGCGACCGCCGGTCGGCACCGAGTCCACGTGGGAGCCCATCATCACGGGCGGGAGGGCCGAGTCCCCGGCGCGCCGGCCGAAGATGTTGCCCATCTGGTCGACGGTGACGGCGAGGCCCGCTTCGCGCATCCGGGAGACCATCCAGTCGCGGCCGCGCTTGTCCTCGTCGGACAACGCCAGGCGCGTGAGGCCGCCGCGCGGCGTCTGCCCGATCCGCCCGAGCTCCTCGATCGACTGCTCGAGACGGCGCTTATCGATTCTCATCCTGTGCCTCCGGGAAGGAGTGCTAAAGCCCCAGATATGCGCGCTTCAGGCGCTCGTCGCCGAGCAGATCCCGAGCCGGTCCTTCGAGGACCATCCGCCCGCTCTCCAGCACGCACGCGCGGTGGGCGAGGGTCAGGGCCTGGCGCACGTTCTGCTCGACCAGGAGGATGGTCACCCCGTCGCCGTTGATCGTGCGGACGGTGTCGAAGATCTTCGAGACCAGGACGGGCGCCAGACCGAGCGTCGGCTCGTCGAGCATCAGAACTCTCGGCCGCGCCATCAAGGCGCGCCCGATGGCGCACATCTGCTGCTCGCCGCCCGACAGGGACCCCGCGAGCTGGGCTCGCCGCTCGTCGAGGACCGGGAACAGCGAGTAGACGTGCGCGAGCGAGCCCTCGCGCTCGCGGCGGGCCCGAGCCGTGTGGGCCCCGAGCAGCAGGTTCTCGGCGACGCTCATGAACGGAAAGAGATGGCGGCCCTCCGGCACCTGGACGACCCCGCGATCGACGCGCGCGTGGGCGGGAACGCGGGTGAGATCGTCGTCGCCCAGCATCACGCGCCCGCGGCGCGGGGCGACGAGCCCGGAGATTACGCGCAGCGTGGTGGACTTGCCGGCGGCGTTGGCGCCGACGAGCGCGACGATCTCCCGATCGCGCACCTCGAGCGAGACGTCGGCGAGGGCCTGGAGGTCGCCGTAGAAGGCGTCGACGCCCTCAAGCCTGAGCAAGGACGAACTCCTCGCCGAGATAGGCGTCGATGACGCGCCGGTCCTGTGTGATCGCGGCCGGGGGACCCTCGGCGATCCGCTCGCCGTGGTGCAGCACCACGATGCGGTGGGCGAGGCGCATCATGGCGGCCATGATGTGCTCGATCACGATCACCGTGAGGCCGTCGCCGTGCAGGTGCTGGATCAGCTCGATCATCGCCGCGAGCTCCGTGGGGTTGAGGCCGGCCATGACCTCGTCGAGCAGCAGGAGCCGGGGCCGCGTCGCCAGGGCGCGGGCGACCTCGAGCCGCTTGCGCAGGCCGATGGGCAGTGTCCGGGCGTGGGCCTTCGCGTGCGGGCCCAGGCCGCACGTGGCGATGACGCGCTCGGCTTCGACGCGCGCGGCGCGGATCGTCGGCAGCCGCGTCAGCGCGCCGATCATGACGTTGTCGACGACGGAGAGATTGCCGAAGGGCTTCACGAGCTGGAAGGTGCGGGTCAGGCCCAGCTGGCAGATCGCGTGCGGGGGCTGACCGACCACGTCCTGGCCGGCGAAGACTACCCGGCCGCTGTCGGCGCGGTAGTAGCCGGAGATCACGTTGAACAGCGTGGTCTTGCCGGCGCCGTTCGGCCCGATGATGCCCAGGAGCTCGCCCACCGGGACCGTGAAGCTCACGTCGGCCACCGCGGTGAGGCCGCCGAAGCGCTTGGTCACGCCCTCGAGCGCGAGCAGAGGAGGCTGGCTCACGCCTGCGCCCTCCGCGCCCTGAGCCGCGACGCGACGCCCGCCAGACCGCCCGGAGCGAACCGGACGACCAGGATCAGCGCGGTGCCGTAGATGATCAGATAGATGCCCGCGAATCCGGTCTTCACGCCGGAGAACGTCGCGCGCAGGTAGGTCTCGAGCGAGGTGATCAGGATCGAGCCGAGGTAGGGCCCGAGCGCGGTCCCCATGCCGCCGATGATGGCGTTGAGGGCGAAGCGAACGGAGAGGTCGACCGAGAAGACGTAGGTCGGGTCGACGAACCCGATGTACTGCGCCCACAGTGAGCCGCAGACGGAAGTGAGCGCGGCGCTGAGCGCCACCGCGAACACCTTGAGACGCCGGGTGGGAATTCCGAGCGCCTCGGCCGCGTCCTCGTCCTCGCGCACGCCGGCGAGGCGGTAGCCGATCCGCGAGCGCTCCAGGTAGACCTCGACGCCGTAGCAGAGCAGCGCCGCCGCGAGCGCCATGTAGACCCAGCCCACGTGCCCGAGGCCGAGCGTCGCGAAGCCCGGCCGGAACGGGACCGGGATGCCCTCGCCGCCGGCGGTGAAGCCGCGCCAGCGGCT
>QHSM01000253.1 GCA_003221595.1 Candidatus Rokuibacteriota bacterium
CGTGCGAGGCGTCAGCCGCGATGGGAGCCCTCAGCTACGTCAAGCCCAACGCCGACTCCGCCCCCGCGCTCTTGAAGCACCTCGGCTTCAGGCCGTTGCTCGAGCTCGAAACGCTGGCACGTCCCATCCGAGTTTCTCGCATCCTCGCGCAGCGCTTGGGCCGCTGGCCCTTCGACGCCTGGGGTCGACCACTCGACAAGCTCTTCGCCGTTCGCGCATCGAGCGGCCCACCGTTCCTGACGCGCGAGGCGATCTTCGGCGCGGAGTTCGACGGCCTCTGGGAGGCGGTAGTCGGTGACTACCCGGCCATCGTCGTCCGCGACCGGACGTATCTCGAGTGGCGGTACCGGCAGAATCCCACGGACTACACGGTCCTGGCCGCTCGCGACGGGAGCGGTCGGCTTCGAGGATATGCGGTCGGGCTCGTCGTGCAGTGGGGCGCACGGCGGATCGGTTACCTGGTGGACATCCTCGCCCGACGCGAGGATCGGGCCACCCAGGTAGCTTTGGCCAGGGGAATTCTCCGGGCGTGCTCAGATGAAGGGGCCCAGACCGTCCACACGTGGATCGCGAAGGAGTCTGCCTCGGTACAGGCCACTCTGCGATCCGCTCTCCGGTCGGTCGGGTTTTTCCCTCGCGGCAGCGGCTGGGTTCTCTGGCGGCCGAGCCTCGACGATCTCCCGAGCGATCAACGGGCCTGGTATCTCACCATGTCGGACTTCGACGGGATCTGATGATGACCGTCCAGGCTCCGCCAGTGCCCTCCGACAAAGACCGCGTCACGGAGCTCTTCCGCGTGATGCTGCCCTATTACCTCCACGAACGAGCCCACGACTGGCGGTTCCTGGCTCAGCAGCGTCGGGTGTGCGCCATGCTCAGCGGGCGTGCCGGCCGGGCTCTGGACATCGGATGCGGCTCGGGTCTCATGACCGAAGCCCTCGTCGAGCGTGGATGGGAGGTGTGGGGACTGGACTTGCTCGAGTCGGCCGTGGCGTGGGCGAGATCCGAGGCCGAGAAAGCTTCCTGGGGTGATCGAGCTCACTACGTCGTCGGGGACGCCGAGACGCTTCCCTTCTCCACGGCGACCTTCGACACCGTGATCGCGATGGGGGTGCTGGAATATCTGCCCGATGTGCACCGGTTCGTCTCCGAGGTGCGCCGCGTGCTGCGGCCGGGCGGGCTGGTCGTCGTCAGCGTTCCCTCGAGCATCGCGCCCTACCACCTCGCGCAGCGCGTGCTCGACCGGTTCGTAGGCCCCCCCTACCGTGGCATCCGTCGCCTCGTGACCGGATCCGTTCGGCGAAGCCAGATTCCCGATCACCCCCGGCATCCTCTCGCTCCCTGGCGGCTCGACCGCGTCCTCGCTCGTGCGCGATTCCGAAGACAGGCGTGGGCGTTTTCGCATTTCTGCTTCTATCCGCTCGACCGATTCTTTCCGGATCTCTCGCGTCGAATCGACCGCCGCTGCACCGTGCTGGAGGAGTCATCGCTCTTGGGGTGGCTGGGAACGCAGTACATCGTCGCGGCCGTGAAGCGCGGCGAGCTCAGCCCCGAGGCGAGATAGGGAGGAGGAGCGCACCCGTGGAGCTCAGGGCCGATCTTCATCTCCACACCTGGGAGCGCGAGCGATTCATCGCATACGATGCGCAGGGCCTGATCGACCGGGCGGCGCGATCCGGCTTTCAGGTCCTCAGCATCACCAATCACGACACCGTCACCTTCAGTGCACGCCTGCAAGACTATGCCCGGGAGCGGGGCATCTTACTGATCCCCGGCGTCGAGGCGACGATCGAGGGCAAACACGTCCTCCTCTACAACATCGACGTTCCCCTCGAACGGATCAGAACCTTCACCGACCTGCGCCGGCTCCGTCGCCCGGAGTGGCTGGTGGCAGCGCCCCACCCGTTCTTTCCGGGCTCCATCTGTCTCCGGGACCGTCTTGTCCAGGAGATCGACCTCTTCGACGCGATCGAATTCAGCCATTTCTATACGCGAAGGATCGACTTCAACCGCCCTGCGGTCCGCCTGGCCCAGGAAGCCGGCTTGCCGCTCCTCGGGACGTCGGACAGCCACGTCATCCGGCAGTTCGGGACGACCTACTCTCTGATCGAGGGATCGCCGACGGTCGAATCGGTGCTCGGTGCCATCCGGAAGGGCCAGGTCCGGGTCGAGAGCCGCCCGCTGACCCTTCGCGAGTGCGCCGGGATCTTCCGCGAGATGATCGTCGCCGATTACCGGCAACGCGCGCGGTCCCTTGGCTTCAGAGCAGTCGCTGTCAGCGAGCGTACGCCGACAATCCGCGGGGACTCGAGAGTCTGAGCACGAGCGGAGAGGCTCATCATGCGCGTCAACATCTTCGGGATGGGGTACGTGGGCTGCGTGACTGCGGCCTGCTTGGCCAGAGCCGGGCACGAGGTCCTCGGCGTGGATGTCAGCCAGGAAAAGGTGGACATGATCAACGCCGGAGTGTCACCGGTCGTCGAGCCGGGCCTGACCGAGCTCCTGGCCGAGGTGGTGGGCGCGCGGCGGCTCAGGGCGACGACGTCGCCTCGGGACGCGGTGGCGAGCTCGGCGCTCTCGCTCATCTGTGTCGGGACCCCCGGGCGCGTCAACGGGCAACTGGACCTGCGCGCCATCGAGCGCGTCGGACGGGCGATCGGCGAGGCGCTCAC
>QHSM01000254.1 GCA_003221595.1 Candidatus Rokuibacteriota bacterium
ATGCGCGATCAGCATGTGTCCCGGGTGAAGCCGCGTGACGCCGTGAAAGACCGATGTCGGCGCCGGCACGAACCCGAAGTTCAGATAGTTGTAGATGGCCGTCGAATCCACCTGCGCCCCGCCGTCCGAGAGCGTCGCCAGCGACGACGCTCGATTCGCGAACGCGAAGCTCCGGCGATCGCTGGCGTGGAAGAGACGCTTGATGCCGAAGTGATCGACGGCCAGCAGCAGCTCCTGGCTCGTCTCGTTCCAGAGCGCCAGCGCGAACGCGCCGCGGAGCCGGCGGACGAAGCGCGGGCCTTCCTCGGCGTAGAGCGTCGCCACGAGCTGGCAAGAATCGCCGGTGAATCCGGTCAGCGTCCGCAGCTCTCCCTCGTTGGTGAGGTCGAGGTCGGCGACCACCCAGAGCTGCGACGGCTCGGCCCGGTACGCCTCGCCCGTGTTGTCGAACAGCATGATCGGGCCGCGGGCCGTCCCGGTCACGCCGGCGATACCGCGCAGCGCCACGGGGACTCTCCGGTGGAGGGTCCCGTCGGTGGACGCCCAGCCGAGAGTTCCGCCGATCAGCCTGGTCGAGGTGGACACGTCAGCCATCGCTCCGGAGCGCCGGCTCGACCGGATGGATCATGGCCGGCGAGTGGCCGCCGAGCCGTGCGTAGAGGGAGGCGTAGGTGTCGCGCATCACGTCGAGGCCGAACACGTCGACGGCCCGAGCCCGCGCCCGGGCGCCGTGATCAAGACGTCGGATCGGATCGCTGACGTACTCGGCGATCCCCTCGGCGAGCGCTTCCGGGTTCTCGGCGGGCACGAGCCGGCCGGTCGTCCCGTGAACGACCAGCTCGGCGTTTCCGCCGACCCGCGTGGCCACGACAGGTAAACCGGTGGCCATGGCCTCGAGAGTCGTATTGGAGATGCCCTCCGCGATCGAGGGCAGGACGAACACGTCCATGGCCCGCAGGACTCGGGGCACGTCGTGCCGCTCCCCCAGAAATCGGACGCGATCGCCGAGCCCGAGCGTCTTCGCGCACTGGTGAAGCTCGTCGCGGCAGGGTCCGTCGCCCGCGACCACGAGCACGGCGTCCGCCGTCGCCAGTCGAGCGAACGCCCGGATCAGCGTGACGTGGCCCTTCACCGGATTGAGGCGCCCCACCGTCCCGACCACCGTCCCACCAGACGGGATGCCGAGCGCGGCGCGGCCTTCCGCGCGATCGCCCGGCGAATAGCGAGCCGTGTCGACGCCGTTGTGGATTCGCACGACCTTGGCCGCCCGGATGCGGACGTCCTCGATCAGCCAGCGCCGCAGGTCGTCCGACACCGTCGTGAAGCTGTCGACCAGGGGCGCGAGGAGACGGCGCAGGATCTTCCGGCGCCGATTGCGCCCGTGGGGGTCGGCGAATTCACGGCCGTGCTCACCGTGGGCGATCCGCCCCACCCCGGCCAGCCGTCCGGCCATGATGCCGTCGAACGCCGACCAGTTCCGCGTGTGCACGACGTCGGGACGCAGCCGGCGCAAAAGCCCGACCAGCCGCGCGAAGGTCCGGGGATCGTTGCCGTCCGCCTTGTGAAGCTCGAAGACACCGACCTCCGGTCGGAGGTTGGCGCGGTTGGCGCCGCCGTGAGTCATGCAGAGGACCGCATGGCGCTGCCCCGCCCGCGGGGCATTCACGAGGTTCACGATGCCGGTCTCCAGGCCACCGATCTCGAGACAGTGGACGATGTGAACGACGAGCATCGGCTGGCGGTCACCCACGCTCTTCAATCCAGCGGAAGCCACTGGGTCAGCGGCGGGCCCAGCCGGCGACTGACGGAGATGGGCAGACGCTTCCACCCGCGGATGAAGAGCTGGAGCTTCGGATTCGACGGGTTGAAGTTCGGAATCTCCACGCGATCGCCGAGCAGATACTGGTAGGCGAGCGGCTGCGGCGCGAAGCCCCAGTGGCGCTTGAAGTCGAAGGATCCTGACCCCTCCCGGCTCCGGCCGAAGTCGAACTGCCGGTAGCCGGCCAGGCACGCCTCGCGCATGACCTCCCAGTACATGAAGTCGTTCGCGGCCATCGAAAAGGCGCTGGGCAGGGCCGCGCCGTAGTAAGGCATGACCCGATCTCCGTGGAAGAGCGAGATCACGCCCGCGACGGGGCGGTCCTGATGCCAGATCGTGAGGAGCTCGGCGTGCTTGCCGAAATGGTCGCGAATCGACTCGAAGAGCCGGAGCGGGAACGGCGGCGATCCGAGATGGCGTCGGCTGACCAGGAAGATCTCGTAGAACTCCGGAAGGAACTCCCATCCCTGGCGGGCCACCAGCCCGTGCTTCTCGCCCTGACGAATCATCCGCCGCTGCTTCCGGGGCACGGCGTTGAAGTTCACCTCGGGATCGGGGTCCAGCGCGCGCACGAACGTCGAGTAGAGGGGCTTGGTCGGTAAGTCCTCGTGCGCCCGACCGTAGTGCCGTAACTCGACGTAGCGCGCCCGGCGACGGGTCGCCAGGGCCCGCGCTTCGGCGATCAGCACGCGGGCCGCGTCCGGGCTCGCCGTGCAGAGGCCGCCGTACACCGAGTACGGCGTCGACACGAGGACACGGCCGGTGAGGATTCCCCTCACCTCGAACAGCGGCAGAACCCCCTGGATGTCCTGACCGTCCGTGGCGAGCAGATAGTGCGGAGCGTGACGGAAGACTTCGTGGACGACCCGTCTCCAGGCGAGCAGGTGGAAGACCGTTCCGTCGTCAGACGACGTGACGAAACGGTCCCACGCGGCCTCGTCACTCGGCTGGTTAGTCAGGATGCGAGCGGTCAGCGTCATCGCGTCCTCATATCGTCACCGGGATTGTCCCGGGTTGCCGGCATTGCTCAGGATGGCGACGATCCGCTCCGCCGCGCGCCCGTCCCAGAGCGGCGGACGCGGCGCCGCCGGCGCGGGCGCGGTCAGCACCTGGAACGCCTCGGTCACGATCCGGTCGGGCGAGGTCCCGATGACCCGGTTCGTGCCCATGGTGGTGGTGATCGGCCGCTCCGTCTGCTCGCGCAAGGTCAGGCACGGCACGCCGAGCGCGGTCGTCTCCTCCTGGAGACCTCCGGAGTCCGTCAAGGCCAGACGTGATCCGGCGACCAGTGCGATGAAATCGAGATAGCCGAGGGGCGCGATGTAGCGGAGACGGCCGATCCCTGCCAGCTCCGTTCCGGCCTCCATCGATTCCAGCCGCTGCTGCGTGCGCGGGTGCACGGGAAACACCAGGGGTATCCGACGGCTGATCTCGGCCAGCGCCTTCAGCAAGCCGCGAAGGGTGGCGGGATCGTCGACGTTCGACGGCCGGTGCAGGGTGACGACCCCGTAGTCGCCGCGCGCGAGCCCCAACCGGGCGAGAATGTCGGACTGCTCCCACACGCGCCGGCACTGCTCCAGCGAGTCGATCATGACGTTGCCGACCATGTGGATCTTGCCGGCGTCGACACCCTCGCGCAGGAGGTTCTGGCGCCCGCTCTCCTCGGTGACGAACAGGTAGTCGGAGATCGCGTCGGTCAAGAGCCGGTTGATCTCCTCGGGCATCGACCGGTCGAAACTTCGGAGCCCCGCCTCCACGTGCGCGACCGGAA
>QHSM01000255.1 GCA_003221595.1 Candidatus Rokuibacteriota bacterium
TGGCGATTCTCAGCTTCGCCCTCACCGTGTCCGACGGCGCGCTCAGTAACAGCGCAGAGGCGCGAGTGACGGTCGAGCAGGTGAACCACGCTCCGCTCGCCGATGACGGACCACCTCAGACCGTGGCGGCGGGAGCCCCCGTCACCCTGGACGCGAGCGCGAGCTTCGATCCGGACGGCGATCCGCTCACCTTCTCGTGGACGCAGACCGGGGGGCCGGTTGTTTCACTGTCCGACCCGACCACCGCCAACCCGAGCTTCGTCGCGCCTGCGGTGGCCGGTGTGACCACGCTGAGCTTCCGCGTCAGGGTCAGCGACACGCAGCTGATCAGCGATTCCGACGGCGTCGCGGTCACCGTCACCACGACGAATAGTCCGCCGCTGTGTGATCGGGCGCGCGCGTGGCCGCCCATTCTGTGGCCGCCGAATCATCGAATGATCCCCGTCAAGATCAAGGGTGTCGCCGATCCAGACAATGATCGCGTCGTCATCACCATCGACAAGGTCACGCAGGACGAGTCGGTGAACGGGTACGGCGACGGGGACACGAGCCCTGACGCCGTGATCCTGCCGAAGTGGGTTCTCGTGCGCGCCGAGCGCTCCGGCAAGGGCAACGGCCGCGTCTACGAGATCAAGTTCGCCGCCGACGACGGTCACGGCGGGAGGTGCACCGGCTCGGTCCAGGTCAAGGTCCCGAGGGGCTGGTCACACCCGATAGACGACGGCCAGGACTTCGACTCGACTCTGCCATGACAGAGCTACGGCTGAATGCCCTTCCAGTCGGCCGGCTCGCTCATGAGCCCTAGCCGCGCCCGGCGGCGAGGGGCGGCGGTCCGAACGCGCCGCCGCCGGCGGTCGGCATGTCCAGCAGCGCGTTGACGAGATCGGCCAGCGCCGAGCGCGCCGGCTGATCGGCGAGCGCGCCGTCGCGAAAGTGCGCGGACTCCAGATAGACGCTGGTCGCCACGACGCGCGCGCCGAACCACGCGAGCACCGCGCGGAGCTGCCAGTCCACCCCCAGGTAGTGATGCGCGGTGGCGCCCATGGCCACGATGCCCACGGGCTTGGCGCGCAGCGCCTCGATCGGCGCGAGGTCGAGCAGGTTCTTCAGCGCGCCCGTGAACGTGCCGCGATAGACGGGGCTGGCCAGCAGCACGCAGTCGGCTCCGGCCACTCGCGCCACCACCCGGCCGGTGTCGTCGTCGAACTTCTCGGGCGGGCGGCCGTCGGCGAACGAGACGCGGTAGTCGGCCAGGTTCAAGAGCGACGCCGACACGCCGGCTCGCGCCGCCGCGATGTCTACCGCGGTGGCGATCGCGGCGTTCAAGCGGCCGGGCGGCGTGACGCTGCCCACGACGGCGAGGAACGTCGTCACGCGCGGACCACGGTCGCGCGGTCGCGGCGAGCCACCTCGGCGCGCACGAGCGGGATCAGCTCGCGGCCGTAGTCGAGGGCGTCGTTCAGCGGGTCGAAGCCCCGGATGAGCAGGGTCGTGCAGCCGATGTCGTAGTAGTCGAGCAGCGACTCGGCCACCTGCTCCGGCGTGCCGACCAGCGCGGTGGTGTTGCCGGCGCCGCCCATGGCCCCGGCGATCGGCGTCCACAGGCGCTTGTCGTGCACCTCGGCCTCGCGCGAGAACTCCACGAGCCGCCGGGCGCCGACGGCCTGCGGGCGGATGCCCGGCCCCTCGCCGACCACGCTCGGCCGCGTCTCCACCACCCTGGCGAGAATGCGTCGCGCGCGCTCCCACGCCTCGGCCTCCGTCGGCGCGATGATCGGGCGCAGCGACACGCTGATGCGCGGGCGGCGCCCGAAGGCCGCGGCCTGCTCGTGGATGTCGGCGATGCGCTGCTTCACGGCCGCGAGCGGCTCACCCCAGACCGCGTACACGTCGCAGTGCTTGGCGGCCACCCCCGCGGCAGCGCCCGAGGCGCCGCCGAAGTAGAGCGGGATCCCGCCGGGCCGGAGCGGCTTGACCTCCGAGAACGCCCGGGCGAACCGGTAGAACTCGCCCTCGTGATCGAACGGCTCGGGCGCCGTCCACATGCGGCGCAGCACGGTCAGGTACTCGTCGGTGCGCCGGTAGCGCGTGTCGTGGTCGAGCCAGTCGCCATCGCGCGTCTGCTCGGCGTCGCTGCCGCCCGTGATGATGTGAAGGGCGACGCGACCGTTCGTGACGTGGTCGAGCGTGGCCGCGGCGCGCGCGGTGAGTGTGGGCGCCACGAAGCCCGGCCGGTGCGCGATGAGATAGGAGAGTCGCTCGGTGTGGGCGGCCGCGTAGCCCGTCACCGCGAATCCCTCGGCCGACGTCGAGGTGTAGCCGACGAGCACACGATCGAAGTCGGCCTTCTCGTGGGCCTGGGCGAAGGCGCGCAGCCACTCGGTGTCGACCGCGCCGCCGATCACGTGCACGGCCGCGCCGTCCGCGCCCTCCGGCTTCACCCCGATCATGCCGATGATCTCGACGGGCACGGTGGGGACGCTCCTCGGGAGGGCCCGGCTAGCGCATCCGCGGGCCGGGGTCCATGTTCATCAGGGCCCGCCCGCCGATCGGGTACCACTCCGGCATGATCGTGACCGCCTGGCCGACCACGTGGAGATCGCGCCAGCACTCGGCCAGCCGGCTCTCTCGCCGGTACGACGTGCTGCCGCCCTGGCGATAGACCAGGTCCATCGCCGCGCGCGCGCTGTCGGCAGCGTTGGCCGCGGCCATCCGGCAGCGCGCGCGCTGCTCGAGCGTGGTCTCCTCGCCGGCCGCGACGGTGTTCCAGACCTCGGTGACCATCGCGGTGCGGTACGCGCGCCCGGCGTTCAGGATCGAGTCGGCGCGGCCGATCGCGTCCTGCACCTGCGGGTTGTCGCAGAGCCGTTCGCTCCGGCCGCGCGGCGTCTTCGCTCCGGCCAGCTCGATCATCGCGTTGATGCCGGCGCGGCAGATGCCGGTGATCACGGCGCTGTGATGCGGCCCGACCCAGGCCTGCGCCGGGAGCGCGTACGAGATCCCAGGCCACCGACTCCACTGGTTGTCGAGGGGAATGCCGGCGTGGACCATCGTGCGCCGCTCCGGCAGGAAGACGTCCTCGACCGTCCAGTCGAAGCTGCCGGTCGCGCGGAGCCCGGCGACGTCCCAGCTTCCGTCGACGACCCGCGCCTCGGATCTCTCGAAGATGCCTCGCCAGTACGAGGAGGCGCCGTCCGGGCTCCGGCGCGGCTCGCCGCCGTCGAGAATCTGGAAGCTGCCCAGCATCCAGGAGGCTTCCTGGCAGCCCGTGCCGAAGGGCCAGCGGCCGGTGACCCGGTAGC
>QHSM01000344.1 GCA_003221595.1 Candidatus Rokuibacteriota bacterium
CGCGCGCTCGTACTCGCCGCTGTCGTAGTTCTGGCCCGTCGGCGCCGCGTACGGAAACGCGCTCGGCGGGATGAAGTTCTGGCGCCGGACCTCCTCGGGCGTCCGGCGCAGCTCCGTCGCGATCACGTCGATCAGGCGCTCGAGGTAATAGGCGGCTTCCGGCCGGCCGGCGCCGCGATACGCGGCGACGCTCGTGGAGTTGGTGAAGACGCAGGTGGACTGCAGATCGATGTTGGCGATCTTGTAGACGCCGATGCCCATCATCAGCGTGAGGTCGGGGATGAACGTGAAGACGGGATAGGCGCCGATGTCGGCGGTGACCCGCATGCGGAGCGCCGTGATGGTGCCGTCGTCCTCGACGGCGGCCTCGAGGTCGGTGACCTGGGCGCGGCCGTGCGTCGTCGCCATCATGTGCTCGACCCGCGTCTCGGTCCACCTGAGCGGCATCCGGTAGAGCCGCGCGAGCGCGGCAACGACCGCGTCTTCGGGATAGCAGCCGAACTTCACGCCGAAGCCGCCGCCCACCTCCGGGGCGATCACACGAATCAGGTTCTGCGGCATGCCGAGGGCAGTCGCGAGGTCGTTGCGGAGCCCGTGCGGCGCCTGGTTCGTCGCCCACACCACCAGCCCGCCGCTGGTCGGATCGGGCGCGGCCAGCGTGGCCCGGCCTTCCAGCGGCACCCCGCAGAGCCGCTGGCTCACCATGCGCTGCTTCACCACGCGCTTGGCCTTGGCGAAGACGCCGTCCGCGTCGCCGGCCTTGATGGTGTTCCGATGCTCGATGTTGCCGGGCGCGTCATCGTGGATGCGCGGCGCGCCCTCGGCCATGGCCGCGAACGGATCGCTGACGGCCGGCAGCGGCTCCCAGTCGACGACGACGTCGTCGGCGGCGTCGACGGCGACTCCCTCCGCCCGGGCGATGACGGCGGCGACGGCCTCGCCGACGTGGCGCACGCGATCGACCGACAGTGGATAGTGCTTGCGGCCGACGTTGGCGGTCGCGTCCCCGCTGCCGCCCTCGCCGGCGCCGGCCAGCGGCAGCGGCGCGCAGAGCTTGCGGATGTCGTTGCCGGTGACGACCTTGAACACGCCGGGCCGTCGGAGCGCCGCCGAAACGTCGATCTTCTTGATGCGCGCGTGGGCGTGCGGGCTGCGCACGAACGCCACGTAGTGCATGCCCGGCAGGGCGAGATCGCCCACGTAGCTCGACGTGCCGGTGATGAGGCGAGGATCTTCTTTGCGCCGGACTTCCGCTCCCATCAGTCTTGGAGTCGCCATGGTCAGTTAGAATACCTCATGCGTCGTCGCCGTCCAGGACTCCTCGCCCTGTCGTTCGCCGCGCTCGCCCTGGCCGCGTGCGCCCTGCTCTCCGGCCGCGACGAGTCACTGAACGGTCGTGACGCGCCGATCGATCACATCATCGTGCTCTTCCTGGAGAACCGCTCGTTCGATCATCTCTTCGGAACGTACCCCGGCGCCGACGGGCTCGACGGCTATCGAGGCCGGCAGGCCGACCGCAACGGCGCGACGTACGCGACGTTGCCGCCGCCGCTCGGCCGCGACGGGAAGCCCGATCCGCGCTTGCCCGCCGATCTGGCGAACACGCCGTTTCTTCTGGGTCGCTACGTCGGGCCGTTCGACCAGACCAACAATCCCGTTCACCGCTTCTATCACATGCAGCGGCAGTACGGAGCGGACGAGGACGGCGTCGCGATGGGCAAGTGGGTCGCGGAGGGGACGAGCGGCGGAATCACCATGGGGTTCTACAACCGCGTGGCGAGCCCGATGCAGTGGCGCCTCGCCGACCAGTTCGTGCTGCTCGACGGCTGGTTCCAGGGCATCCACGGCGGCTCCTTCGCGAATCATTTCTATCTGATCTCGGCCGCGGTGGCGCGGTATCCCGACGCGCCGGACGCCGAGCGCGCGGCCGGCGTCGGTCCGGACGGGCGAGTCGAGGAGGACGGCGAGGTGACGCCCGACGGCTGGGTCGTCAACAACCTCGACCCGCCGTATCCGCCGCAGCGCACGACACATATCTTGAAAATGCCGCAGACGGTGCCCACGATCGCCGATCGGCTCGACGCGGCCGGCATCGCGTGGGCCTGGTATGCAACCGGCTGGGGCGGGGGTGCCGATCCCGTGAAGCAAGGCCTCATGCCCCACCACAACCCGTTCCAGTACGTGAAGCGCATCATGGAGACGCCCGAGGGGCGCTCCCACATTCGCGACGCGTCCGAGTTCGTGCGGGCGCTCCGCGGTGGCGGCCTGCCCTCGGTCGCCTTCGTGAAGCCGCACTGGAAGGACAACGCCCACGCGGTGTCGTCGACGGTGGGCGCGGGCGATCGCTGGGTCGGCGAGATGGTGCAGGAAGTGATGGCGAGCCGTTACTGGCCGCGCGCGGTCGTCGTGATCACCTACGACGAAGGGGGCGGCTGGTTCGATCACGTGCGCCCGCCGGTGGTGGATCGCTTCGGGCTCGGCACGCGCGTGCCGGCGCTGATCGTGTCGCCCTACGCGAAGCGCCGCTTCGTCGGCCATGGCGAGTACGACCACGCCTCGGTGCTGAAGCTGATCGAGTGGCGCTTCGAGCTCGAGCCCCTGACCGCTCGCGATCGGCGCGCCGCCGCGCCGCTCGAGGCCTTCGACTTCACTCAGGCGCCGCGCGCGCCGGTGACGCTGCCGTGAACCTTCCGTCGGGGAGAGATTGAACGTGGCCGATCTGCTCGAGACCATCGAGATCGAAACGGCGACGACGCCGGCGGCCAGCATCGTCTGGATGCACGGGCTCGGCGCCGACGGCAACGACTTCGTGGACATCGTGCCGGCGCTCCGTTTGCCGGCGGACCGCGGCGTGCGCTTCGTCTTTCCGCACGCGCCGATGCGCCCGGTGACGATCAACGGCGGCTACGTGATGCGCGCCTGGTACGACATCCGCGACGACGGCGGCGTGCGCCGCGAGGACGCCGCGGGCGTGCGTGCCTCGCAGGCGGCGATCGAGGCGCTGGTCGCCCGCGAGCGGGGGCGCGGCATTCCGGCCGCGGCCATCGTGCTGGCCGGCTTCTCGCAGGGGGGCGCGATGGCGCTCTACACCGGCCTGCGTCACCCCGGGCGGCTGGCCGGGGTCATGGCGCTCTCGTGCTCGCTGCCGCTCGCCGACACGCTGGCCGCCGAGGCCGCCGCCGCGAACCGCGACGTGCCGATCTTCATGGCGCACGGCACGCACGACCAGATGATTCCAAAAGCCCGTGCCCAGCGGGCGCACGACACGCTGAGCGGCCTCGACTACAAGGTCGAGTGGCACGAGTACCCCATGCCGCACTCCGTTTGCATGGAAGAAGTCGCCGACATTGCCGACTGGCTCGGCCGGGTCCTGAGCCCGCGCGGCTGACCGGACCGCCGAGCTAGGCGGTCGCGATTTTCCTGAGATCGTCGACGAGCATGGCGTAGAGCTGCGCCTGCTCGGCTTCGTCCTGGCCGCGGAGCACGGCCGAAGGATGATAGGTGGCGATCGTCTTGGGCGCCCAGCGAGTCGGGGCGAAGCGCCCCCGATCCCTGGTGATCCGGAAGCTGTCGCCGAAGACGATGCGCGCGGCGGTGGCGCCGAGACAGACGAGGATCTCCGGATGGATCGCCGCCAGCTCCGCCTCGAGCCATGGACGGCAGGCGGCGATCTCGTTCGCGCGGGGAGTCTGGTGGATCCGCCGCTTGCCGCGCTCCTCGAACTTGAAGTGCTTCACCGCGTTCGTGACGTAGAGGCTCTGGCGATCGAGGCCGACGTCGGCCAGCGCGCGGTCCAGCACCTCGCCGGCCGGGCCCACGAACGGCGCGCCCTTGAGGTCCTCCTGGTCGCCCGGCTGCTCGCCGACCATGACGATCCGCGCCCCGGCGGCGCCGAGGCCGAAGACGGTCTGGGTGGCGTGACGGTAGAGATCGCAGCCGGTGCAGCGCGCCGCCGCCGCGCGAAGCTCGGTGATCCCGGCGCCCGCCGGAATGAAGGGCGCAGCCCCCTCGGCCTCGCGCGAGCCGGCACCCGGTGAAGCCGCCAGCGCGCTGAGGCGCCGGACGGCCGGGTCTCGCGTGTCGGCCAGAAGATCGTGGTTCTGGTGAACGACCCGCCAGAGCGTCTCGTACAGGAGCTGCCAGCGCGTCGGATCGGGCGCGGCCGCCGCCCGGCGGGCGACGTCCAGGAACTGGCGCGGTACCTTCACGACCCCGGGCGGCGGCGCGGTCGCTTCGGCGACGAGCGAGGGCTGGACGGGCTGTGCGATCTCCCGCCAGCGCACGTCGGCGGGCGGCACGCCGTCACGCAGGAGCAGGCGCGCGGCCGTCTGCCAGCTCTCGAACGTCGGCTCGATCTCCACCGTTCTCACGGCACCGCCAGACGTCAGCGCTTGCGATCGCGACCGAAAAAGCCGTCCTTGGGCCGGGCGTGCGCGTGGAAGTGATCGGGGATGTTGCGCATGTGTCCGTCGACCCAGAACTCACCGAGCTGAGCGGTCGCGACCTCGCTGAGCCGGGCGCGCATGTGGGCCATGTGCTCGGCCGGCGGCGTGACGCCGTGATAACGCCAGACCACCATCGGCGTCTCGCAGATCTCGCACTCGGCGATCCAGCAGATCTCGTCCTCGAAGAACCAGGGCGTGAGCTTCAGAGCCCGACAGAGATCGCAGTCCTTCACCCGCGTGAACTCGGAACCCGTCGCGGGAGGTGTGCTCACGCTCCTACCCTACCTCATTCCGCGCGGACCCGCCCGGGCGCGACGAGCAGACCGAGCCCCGCCACCACGAGGGCTCCGGCCAGGAGCCAGAACACGGGCTCGTAGCCGCCCAGCGCGATCTGCAGGAGCGCCGCGGCGAACGGCGCGACCGCGCGCGCGCCGTTCGCGCCCAGCGCCATGGCGCCGCTGATCGCGCCGTAGTGACGCGGCCCGAAGATCTCGGCGATCGTCGTCGCGCGCGCCAGGGTCGCCATGCCGTTGGCCGCGCCGAGCATGACCACCATCGGCGCCAGCGTGGGCACGCGGCGAACCAGGGCGAGCTGGACCAGCGCGATCGCCTGGAGGAAGAAGATGCCAACGGTGACGAGGCGGTGACCCAGGCGCGTGACGATCGGCCCGAAGACGAGGCGCGCCGGCAGCTGCATTGCGCCCATCCAGCCGATCATGGCGGCCGCGAGCGTGGGCGAGTAGCCGCGGTCGCTCAGATACGGGATGAGATGGACCGTCACGGAGTTTGTCGTGAAGTTGCTGGCGAGGAAGGCGAGCGCGAGCACCCAGAACACCCCGGTCCGGGCCGCCGCCCCGAGGGTCAGTCCCGGCACCGGCGCGGCGTCACGCGTCGCGGCGGCGTTCCCGCCGCCCGGCCGCGGCGGGCGCCGGAGCACGAAGGCGTGAATGGGGATCGTCACCACTCCGAGGATCACCGTGAGGAGCGTGAGCGCGCCCCGCCAGCCGAGCCGGACGACCAGCCAGGCCTCGAGCGGCATGAAGATGGTGCTCGCGAGCGCCGCCACCAGCGTCACGACGAGGAGCGCGCGGTCGCGACCCTGGACGGGAAACCAGCCGACGACCGCCGCGAAAGCGGGCTCGTAGAGCGTCGCTCCCATCGCGACGCCCATGAGCGCCCAGACCGCGTAGAGCGCCCGGAGGCTCTCCACGCGGGCCCACGCGAGCACCAGCGCCGTGGCCAGGCACGAGCCGGCCGTCATGACGCCGCGGGCGCCGTGCCGATCGATCCAGCGTCCGATCGGCAGCGCCACGATCGCGGAGGTGAGGAGCCCGATCGAGAGCGCGCCGGTGATCTGGGCGCGCGAGAAGCCGAGGTCGGATTC
Organism: Candidatus Rokuibacteriota bacterium; assembly: GCA_003221595.1. Taxonomy (GTDB): domain Bacteria; phylum Methylomirabilota; class Methylomirabilia; order Rokubacteriales; family CSP1-6; genus AR31. The sequence goes on from QHSM01000344.1 coordinate 5,830, forward strand.
CATCGGCCGGAGCATGACCGGGAAGCCGTAGTAGACGATGCCCCACGTGACCGTCTCGGTGACCGAGAGGCCGGCGACGATGATCCAGCCGTAGGAGAGCCGGGAGGTCAGATCGAGCTCGTTGCGGCCGACTCGGGGCCGTCAGCGCTCGCCGGCCGGCGCCGCGCGCAGGATCATGCAGGTGCTCACGGCGTGCGCGACGAGCTTGTCGCTTCCGTCCATCACGTCGCACTCGATGAGCCCGAGGGTGCGCCCGGCGTTCTTGACGCGGGCCCGGGCCGAGATGCGGCCCGCGCGGACGGCCCGCAGGAAATTCACCTTCATCTCCACGGTCGTGTAGCTCTCGCCGTCGCCGAGCGTCGTCATGTAGGCCCAGCCCATCGCCGCGTCGGCCATGGCTGCCAGGATGCCGCCCTGCACCGTGCCCATCGGGTTTCCGTGCGCGCCGCTCGCGTCCAGCTCGACGCAGGCCTCGCCGGGTGCGAACGACGCGAGCCGCATGCCGAGCAGCGTGGCCGCCGGCGGCGGCGCTACCTCGCCCCGCAGCAACGCCTCCATGCCGTCCAGCATCCTGGCCATCGTCCACCCCTCTTGGAGTCTTTGCCCGGCCGGCGGCATCTGTCGCGGCGCGCGAGCGCCTCACACTATGCGCCGTCGCGCCTCCGCGTCAACCGAGCCGGGCTCGCCGTCGGCGGCCGGTCGGGCGCGCCCGCGGACCGAGCCACCTCCGCATCGCGCCCCGGGCGCGGCGGGCAGGGTGTTACGATCTCGTCGATGCGCCAGCGCGGCTTCGGCTTCATCGAGATCATCATCGTGGTCGCCATCGTGGCCGCCGCCGGCTTCCTGCTCATGCAGTACTTCAGCTCGACCGCGAAGACCGTCGAGAAGCTGCAGCAGGACCGCCCGCTCGCGCGCACCCGGCTGGTGGCCGACCAGGCCACGCTCACGTCAGTCCAGAGCCTGGTTACCGCCTACCGTACCGAGAAGGGCCAGAACCCGCCGGACAAGGCCGCCGTGCTCGGGCTCCTCGTCTCCCCGCCCAAATTCCAGTGTCCGGGGAACGACTTCGACTACGAGTCCGCGACCGGGGCGCTCAGCCTCACGATCACCGACGACGCGCGCTGCTGATCGTCCGGCCGCGGCGCCGCGCGACAGGCGGACACGACGCGGCGCATGCGTTACACTCAACGGGATGAGCGAGGAACCCCGCGAGAAGCCGACGAACTTCATCCGGGACATCATCCTGGAGCACAACGCCAGCGGCCGCTTCGGCGGCCAGGTGATCACGCGGTTTCCGCCCGAGCCGAACGGGTACCTGCACATCGGCCACGCCGAGGCGATCACCATCGACTTCGGCATGGCCGCGGAGTTCGGCGGCCGCTGCCACCTGCGATTCGACGACACCAATCCCGCCAAGGAGAGCCAGGAGTACGTCGACTCGATCATCGAGACCGTGCGCTGGCTCGGCTTCGACTGGGGCAAGCACCTCTACTACGCGAGCGACTACTTCGAGCAGCTCTACCAGTGGGCGGAGCAGCTCATCCGGGCCGGTAAGGCCTACGTGGACGATCTGACCGCCGAGCAGATGTCCGAGTACCGGGGCACCCTGACCGAGCCGGGGCGGGAAAGCCCGTACCGCCATCGCCCCGTCGAGGAGAGCCTGGACCTCTTTCGCCGGATGCGCGCCGGCGAGTTCGAGGACGGCGCGAAGACGCTGCGGGCGAAGATCGACATGACGTCGGGCAACATCAACCTGCGCGATCCCGTCATGTACCGCATCCGAAAGGCCTCGCACCATCGCACGGGCGATGCCTGGTGCATCTACCCCATGTACGATTGGGCCCACGGCCAGTCCGATTCGATCGAGGGCGTCACGCACTCGATCTGCACGCTCGAGTACGAGGACCACCGGCCGCTCTACGACTGGTACCTCGACCAGCTCGGCGTCCATCACCCGCAACAGATCGAGTTCGCGCGCCTGAGCGTGTCGCACATCATCACCTCCAAGCGAAAGCTGCTCGAGCTGGTCCAGCAACAGGTTGTCTCCGGCTGGGACGACCCGCGCATGCCCACGCTCGCCGGTCTGCGCCGACGGGGCTACACACCCGAGGCGATCCGCGACTTCGCCGAGCGCGTCGGCGCCGCCAAGGCGGCCAAGGTCGTCGACATCGCGCTGCTCGAGCACTGCCTGCGGGAAGATCTCAATCGCCGCGCCGAGCGGCGGTTGGCCGTGCTGCGGCCGCTCAAGCTGGTGATCGAGAACTATCCCGAGGGCCAGGTCGAGGAGATGGAAGCGGTCAACAACCCGGAAGATCCATCGGCCGGAAGCCGCAAGGTGCCGTTCTCGCGCGTCCTCTACATCGAGCAGGACGACTTCCGCGACCCGGCGCCGCCCAAGTACTTCCGGCTCGCGCCCGGCGCCGAGGTGCGGCTGCGCTACGCCTACATCGTCAAGTGCACGGGCGTCGAGCGGGACAGCGCCGGGCAGGTGGTGGAGGTACGCTGCACCTACGACCCCGACTCGCGCGGCGGCGACTCCCGCGGGCGCCGGGTGCGGGGGACCATCCACTGGGTGTCCTCGTCGCACTCGATCCCCGCCGCCGAGGTCCGCCTGTACGAGCACCTCTTCAGCGCGCCCCGGCCGGACGATGCGGACGACTGGAAGACCGTGCTCAACCCGCAGTCGCTCGAGGTCGTGCGCGGGGCTCGGCTCGAGCCGACGCTGGCCGGCGTCGACCGGGGCTCGCGCTTCCAGTTCGAGCGCCACGGCTACTTCTGCGTCGATGCGCGCGACTCGACGCCCGCCCGCCTGGTGTTCAATCGTGCGGTCGGATTGCGCGACACGTGGGCGAAGATCGAAAAGGCCTCGAGCTAGAGGAAGGGCGCATGGAAAAGCGGGTCGTCATCACAGGCCTCGGTGTGGTCTCTCCGATCGGCACCGGGGTTGCCGAGTTCTGGAAGGCAGCGCTGGCCGGAACCTCCGGGATCAGTGCCGTGCCGCCGTTCGACACCTTGCCCATGGAGGCCTACCGCTCGCGGGTGGTCGGCCGCGTGCGGGACTTCGAGCCCGCGGCGCATCTGGACGCGACGCAGGCGGAGCGCCTGGACCGGTACGCGCAGTTCGGGCTGGTAGCGGCCCGGGAGGCGATCGACGACGCGGCGCTGAAGATGGACCGTGAGGTCCCCCACCGCGTGGGCGTGATCGTCGGCGCCGGCATGGGCGCGATGACCATGGCCGAGCGTGAGCTCACCCGGCTCTATCTCGAATTGAAGCCCAATCGGGTGGCTCCCGGGTTCATCCCGGCGATCACGATGAACGCCCTCGGGGGCCTCATCGCCATCGCTCACGGCGCCAAGGGTCCGAACTACACGATTTCCACCGCGTGCTCGTCGAGCGCCCACGCGATCGGGCAGGCCATGAGCTCGATCCGGGCAGGGCAGACAGACGCGATGATCGTCGTGGGCGCGGATGCCAGCATCACCCCGCTGGTCCTCGCTGGATTCGGCACGCTGCGCGCGCTTTCGCAGCGCTACAACGACGAGCCGGAGCGCGCGTCGCGGCCGTTCGATCGAGGCCGCGACGGATTCGTGCTGGGCGAGGGGGCGGGGGCCTTGATCCTGGAATCGCTGCCGCACGCGAAGAAGCGCCGGGCGAAGATCTACGCCGAGGTCGCCGGCTACGCCGCCACGAGCGAAGCCTACAACATGGTGATTCCGCAGGAGGACGGGGTGGAGATGGCCACCACGATGGCCATGGCCCTTCGCGATGCCCGGACCGCGCCGGCGCAGGTGGACTACGTGAATGCTCACGCGACCTCCACGGTCCGGGGCGACGAGGTCGAGATCCGGGGCATTCGCCGCCTCCTGAAGGCGCGGGCGAACAAGGTCCTGATCAGCGCGACCAAGTCCAGCATCGGTCACACGCTGAGCGCCGCGGGTTGCATCGGGGCCATCGCGACGACGATGGCCATTCAGAGTGACCTGATCCACCCCACCATCAACTACGAGGATCCTGATCCCGAGTGCCGGCTACCGGGCATCGCCGCCAAGCCCCAGGAGCGACGCATCAAGGTCGCGCTCGTCAACGCGTTCGGCTTCGGCAGCAACAACTCGTCGCTCGTGCTGAAACGGTACGACTAACCGGGAAGGGGCGCATCGAATGACCGCCAATATCGACGTCGCCGAGCGCCTTCGCTCCACCGTAGCGAAGGAGCTGAAGCAGGATGTCTCCAGCATCACCCTGGAGCACACGCTCCGCGGGGACCTGAAATTGAATTCGCTCGACGCGATCGAGCTGATGTTCAGGATCGAGGAGGAGTTCGATCTGTCCATTCCCGACGACGATATGCAGGGATTCGTCAAGGTCGGGGACGTGATCGACTACCTGCAGCGCCGCCTGAGCGGTGAGCCCGGCGCGCCGGCCCCGAAGGCCGCCGCCACGCCGCCCGCCGCCGCGCCGCCCCCGCCGGTTTTCAAGACGGCCGCCGCGGCGCAGCGAGTGACGCCGGCGCCGAAAGCCGCCGCCAAGAAGGCCAAGCCGAAGGCAGCGCGCCGTCGTGCCTGAGGCGCCACCCCGCGTCCGCCTCGGCGACGTTCGCCAGGTCATCGGCGGAGAGCTCGTCGGGTCCGACGAGGTCGTCCTTGCGGGCGTCTCCAGCCTGGAAGAGGCCGGGCCGCGGGATCTGGCCTACGTCACCGCCGACCGGCATATTCCCGCGGCCATCAAGTCCAGAGCCGCCGCCTTCGTCACCCATCGTCCACTCCGGGAGCTCGAGCGGCCGCACGTCGTCGTGCCGAATCCCGCCCACGCCGTGGTGACGGTGATCGGTCGATTCTTCACCGCGCCATTCAAATCGCGCGGGATCTCCGAATCGATCGCCCGCGGCGCGGACGTCCGCATCGGCGCCGATCCCTCGATCTGGCCCTTTGTCACCCTGGGCGACCGGGTGACGCTGGGCGCGCGGGTGACGCTCTACCCCGGCGTGTTCGTGGGCGACGACGTCACGATCGGCGACGATACGGTGCTCGCCCCCAACGTGGCGGTGCTCGACCGGTGCCGGATCGGGAGCCGCGTGCACATCCACAGCGGGAGCGTCATCGGCAGCGACGGCTTCGGCTACGTCCAGCACGAGGGGCGTCACTATCGGGTGCCGCAGCGGGGCATCGTGGTCATCGAGGACGACGTCGAGCTGGGCGCCAACGTGACGGTCGATCGGGCAACGTTCGGCCAGACCGTCGTCAAGCGCGGCACGAAGGTCGACAACCTCGTGCAGATCGCCCACAACGTCACGGTCGGAGAGAACAGCATCATCGTCGCGCAGTCCGGGATCGCCGGCAGCTCGTCGCTGGGCCACCACGTGGTCATGGGCGGGCAGGCGGGGATCGGCGATCACCTGACGATCGGCGATATGACGATGATCGCCGCACGATCCGGAGTGAGCCGCGACACCGAGGCCGGCCAGGTGGTCTCCGGCAGCCCGGCGATTCCGCATACGGTCGCGCTGCGGGCCTACAGCCTGCTCCCGCGTCTGCCCGAGCTGCGCGCGCAGATTCGCAACCTCGAGCGGCGAGTCAGTCTCCTCGAGGCGCCGCCGCCGGCGCCGCCGCACCGGGAGAAGACGAAGAAGCGCTCCGGCTAGGGGACGGCGGGCCGCACCACCTCCAGGGGCCGCGCCACCATGATCCCGGTCTGCGTCGACACTCCCGCCAGGTAGGACGCCAGATCCTCGTCGAGGACCACCGCCTTCCGAGTCGTGGACGCGTGCAGCAGCCGCACCACGCCGCCGTCGTCTCGGTAGCAGAGCCCGGAGTGCGAGCAGTCCAGCCCGTCGATCGTCGTGGTGATGCCGACGATGTCTCCGGTCTTCAGGAGGCCTCGGGCGGCGGCGACCTTTTCTTTCGGTAGGTAGTGCGTCGCCCGCGCGTTGATGTCGGCCTCGACACGCGCGATCTTCGCGACCAGCCCGGGATTCGCCTTGAGCTGTCGGTAGGTCTCGGGGTGCGCGCTCATGTAGCCGACGCGCTTGGTGAAGGGGACCGCGCCCGGCAGGTCGCCGGTGATCACGCGCACGACGCGCCTGGCGTCGTTGTCGAAGAACCAGTCGCTCAGGTAGTGAAGGCGCGACGCGTAGTCGGTGACCCGCCCGTCGCGGTATCGCATAAAGGTGACTTCGGTCAGGAGCGCCTCCGGCGTGCGCCCGCCCCGCCTCAGCATTCGCGCGACCGCGAGCGCGCTCTCGAAGAACGTGACGCAGTCCAGCCCGGTCAGGTTGACGGAGCAGAC
>QHSM01000256.1 GCA_003221595.1 Candidatus Rokuibacteriota bacterium
GTACGCGGTCGGCCTGCCCGATCCGCGCCGCGAGGAAATTCTGGCCGCGGTGATCGTCCTCCGCGAGGGCCACGACGCCGAGCCGGAGGCCCTGCGCGCGTTCTGCAAGGCGGCGCTCGCCGCGTACAAGGTGCCCCAGGAGTTCTGCCTCATGCGGCGAGACGAGCTGCCGGTGACGGACACCGGCAAGGTGCAGAAGGTGAGGCTGGCCGCGATGCTCGCGGCGAAGCATGGCTAGTAGCGCACCTCGAAGCCGGTCAGCGCCCAGATGCGGGCGGACGAGAACCCGAAGGTCTCCTCGTATCTCTCGGTGATCACGTTCTGCAGGCGGGCCTTCCAGGTGATCTCCTTGAGCCCGATCACGTTCTTGAACAGGACGACGGCCAGGGCCAGGTCGAGCTTGTCGTAGCCGGGCAGCGTCTTGCGCGTGCCCGGAAAGCCGCCGCTGAAGTCGACGTCCTCGGACTCGCCCCTCACGTACAGCGTCCCCACCGTCCGCACTCGGTCGCCGGCGTACCCGATCGACACGCTCCCCGAGTGCTTGGGCCGGCGCAGGAGCGGCTCGCCCCTGAGGAAGTTGACCTGCCCCATGATCCCGCCGTCATCCGTCACCTCGGTGCGCAGGTAGGTGTAGTTGGCCGTCGCAGACCAGCCCGGGAACGGGCGCACCACCAGCACCGCCTCGACGCCGCTCGTCTTCGCCGCCTGGATGTTCGTCGAGCCCTCCGCGAAGCTGACGAAGGCGATCAAATCCTTGAACCGGTTCTCGAAGTAGGTGGCGCTGAGCTGGATCTTCTCGCCCCAGAACGGCTGGTCGACGCCCGCCTCCCAGCTCTCCGACTGCTCGGACTTGATCTCGCGGTTGCCGGGGATCCCGAAGCCGCCGAACTGCTCGAAGAAGCTCGGCTCCTTGATCCCGGTGCCCCAGGCGCCGCGCACGCGCGTATTCGTCACCGGCGCCACCGCGGCGCCCGCCACGCGCGGGGTGAGCTTCGTGCCGTAGGCGGTGCTGTCGTCGTAGCGTCCGCCGAGGTTGAGGAAGATACGCTCCATCCAGCCGAACTGCCCCTGCAGGTAGAACGACTTGGTCTCGCGCCACTCGTCCGTCCGGTTCGGATCGCCCACCGGATGGAGGCGCTGCCTGAAGTTCTGGTACTCGTAGCTCCCGCCCACGACAAACACGGGCGTGATCTGCCAGAACTTCGGCGGGGTCAGCGCGATGTTGTAGTCGGCGAAGTACCGGGTCTCCTTGCTGGTGGTCTTCGTCCCCTCCGGCGGCGAGAACGCGTCGGTCGGGACGCCCAGGTCCATCGGGTCCACGAAGCGATCGCTGATGAAGCTGGCGCCGAGCTTCACGCGGTGCTCGAGCCACGACGTCTGGCGATATCTCCCACCGAGGGTCAGGATGAGGCGATCGACGTTCTCGAACTGGTGGGGGTCGAGCGTGTCGAAGCGGTCGCCGGCGCCCTCCGTCGGAACCTCCAGATGGCTCGCGGCATATCGCCCCGTGAACGTGAAGTCGAGCTCCGGGATGGGGCTCAGGTCGAGCCGGAGGGCGAGGGTGTCGTTGTCGTTGTCGTTGTTGACGGGGAGAATGCCCTGCGTCGAGACGTGCCCGTACTCGAAGAAGACACCGGCGTACTTGTTCCCCCACGAGAACCCGGTCTGCACCTCGTAGGTGGCGTAGTTGCCACCCTCGGCGGAGACCCACGCCGAGAAGGGCCCCTCGCCGCGCGGGGTGAAGAACTGGATGACCCCCGTCATCGCGTCGGCGCCATACAGAGCGCTCTGAGGTCCCCGGACGATCTCCACGCGACCGATGCCGACCGTCGTGATGTTCCCGAAGTCAAAGGCGCCACCGCCCAGGTTCACCTTCATCCCGTCGATGAGGACGAGATTCATGTCGTTGTTGCCGCCGCGAATGAAGACGGACGTGGCGGCGCCGCGGCTGCCGGTCTGGCTCAGCGAGAGGCCGGGCTGGTCTCTGAGGATCTGCAGCACGTCCGTCACCTGCCGCTGCTCGATCTGCTCGCGCGTGATCACGCTGACGGACGCGCCGGTCTGGCCGACCGGCGTCTCGGTCTTGGTCGCGGTCACCACCACCGGATCCATCGGGGTCGACGGATCCTGAGCGCGTGCCGCCGCCGCGCTCCCCAGTACGAACGTCAGTGTCAGAGCTCCGATGACCCGCGTCATCTCGTCCTCTCTCGAACGGGTCTCGAGGAGCGTCCGTTCGCTCCAGCGGCCCGTCATCTCGGCCCGGACCAGGTCTCCTGGCTCCCGGATCGTCCTACTCCCCGCCCTTCCCGGCCGCGCTCGGCCAGTGGTCTTCGCGGGTTTCGTCCCCGGCTACAGTTGCGGGGCAGCGCCGGCTTGGCACCGGCTTCCCTTCTGTCCAGGCGGTGCACTGCACGCGCGTCGAATCGTCAGTTGGTCGTCATCGCATCGTGGGTGCTGGTTCACGGCAGACGCCTCGCGCGGCGCACGCGGCCACGAAGCGCTCGGCGAGCGCGGGATTCGAGGCGAAGTGAAGATGCACGTAGCTCATGAGCGCACGCCCCACGACGTATCCCTCCGCGTGTTCCTCGCCGTGGCGCCGGCGCACACGGTAGGCGCGCGGGACCGCGTCGGAGGGCGGGTCGATCCGCGAGTAGTGGAACTCGTGGCCCCGCGCCACGACACCGGCGCCGCCGAGCGGCGTGGCGCCGGTGAACGTCACTTCGGTGTACGCGAGGGAGAGCCGGCGCGGCCGCAGGCGCACGGTCGTCGGCAAGAGGCCGACCATGGTGTGCGTCGCGCCGTCGAGATCTTCGAGCGCGTCCGCCAGATACATGAGGCCGCCGCACTCGGCGTAGATCGGGCCGCCGGTGGTGGCCGCGAAGGCGCGGACGGCCTTCCGGACGGGCGCGTTCGCGGCCAGGGCCGCCGCGTGCAGCTCCGGGTAGCCGCCGCCGAAGTAGAGCCCGTCGACCCGCGGCAGCTCGCGGTCGGTGAGCGGGCTCCAGAACACCAGCTCGGCGCCGGCCGCCTCGAGGAGCGCGAAGTTGTCACGGTAGTAGAAACAGAAGGCGGGATCTCGCGCGACGCCGATGCGCGCGCGCGGCGGCGCCGGCGGGGGCGCGTCGCCGGGCGACGCTCCGCGGACCGAGCGAGCCAGGTTCCACAGGGCGTCGAGGTCGACGGAGCGCTCGACGATCTCGGCGAGCCGGCGGCGCGCATCGGGGGTCAGGGGCCCCTCGCCGGCGGTGACCAGACCGAGATGCCGCTCGGGCAGGACCAGCGCCTCGTCGCGCGGGATCGCGCCGACCAGCGTCGCGTGACAGCGCGCCGCGATGGCGTCTCGAACGAAGCGCGCGTGCGTGTCGCCGGCGACGCGATTGGCGATGACCGCGCCGATCTCGAGGCCGGTGTCGAAGCCCTCGAACCCGAGCACCGTGGCCGCCGCGCTGCGCGCCATCGCCTCGACGTCGATCACCAGCACCACGGGTGCGCCGAGCCACTTCGCGATCTGAGCCGTGGAGCCCTCGTCGCTGGCGCCGTCGAG
>QHSM01000257.1 GCA_003221595.1 Candidatus Rokuibacteriota bacterium
GGTCCATCGATTTCAGCGTCGCGCTCTCGAGCGCCCCCCCCAAGAGCTCCCGGGGCACGTGGTACCCGACGATCGGCACGAAGCGGCTCCCGTCCTCGCTCAGGAGCCACGCTCCGCCCGTGTCGGCGCCGAGCGCCCGGACCATGGCCCGCGTCGTCCGCCTCAAGATCTCGGTGAGCTCCAGCGTCGAGCTGGCGTCCTGACTCACAGCCAGGAGCGTCTCGGTGTGCCGCAGGCGCTCCTCGGTCTGCTCGTGAAGGCGCGCGTTGCGGATCGCCACCGACGCCGACGTCGCGAGCGCCTCGCCGAGGGCCAGCTCTTCCGGCGTGAACACGTGACGCGCGCGATAGAGAATGGTCAGGACGCCGACGAGCTCGCTCTCGAGGAAGAGCGGAAGGCCCAGAACGGACACGACGCCCTCGCTCTCGAGCCATTGCCGGCGCTTGACGCTCGGCTCCGTCAGGACGTCGCTGTAGGCGAGCGGCCGGCGGTGCTTGGCGATCCATCCGATGAGCCCATCGTCGTCGCCCACGTCGTGCAGCACCGTGTCCCTCGCGGTCCGGGTCGCCCCAGCCTGAGCGTGGAGACGGAAAACGCTGGGCGTATCGTCGCTGATGATGAGGATCCGGGCGACGTCGGCGCCGAATCGGCTGCGCACGAGCTCGCTGAGCCGGCTCAGCACCTCGGAGACCTGCAGCGTGCCGGTGAGCAGGCGGCCGGACTCGACGAGGCTCTCCTGCTCGGCGGCGCGCCGCATCACGCCTTCGTAGAGGCGGGCGTTCTCGGCCGCGATCGCCACCTGGTCCGCGACGATCTTGAGGAGCTGCTCCTCGTCGGCCTTTGCGCCCGGCGGCAGGACGTGGCGCGCGATCATGACGCCGAGCGAGCGGCCTCGGATCTTGAGCGGCAGCTTCCACTCGACCTCGGTCCAGTCCTCCGCCGGCGTGGCGCCCGAGCCGGCCAGGACGCTCCGCGGCTGCTCGACCGTATTCTGCGGCGCGGCGACGGTGACGGCCGGCGGCCCGGTGAGCTCGACGCTCAGGCTGGTGGTGCCGATGGCCCCCGCCAGCCCTCCCAAGAGCTTCTCGAGCATCGGGGCGACGCCAAGCTCGGAGGTGATGTCCTGCATGGAATGGTGCAGGTCCTCGAGCTGCGAGGCGCGCCGCACGAAGTGCTGGTTCAGCCGCTTGAGCTCCTCGACCTGGTTGAGCAGACGATAGACGAGCCGCTGGTTCAGCTCGCGGAGGTAGACGCCCTCGTCGCGGCTCTCCACCTTCTCCCGCTTGCCGCCGAGAAACTCGGCGACCTGCTGGGGGAACGCATCGACATCGATGGGCTTCTGGATGTAGCCGTCGCAACCGGCCACCAGCGTGCGCTGCCGGTCGCCCTGCATCGCGTAGGCGGTCAGCGCGACCACCGGGGTCGAGGCCAGATTCGGGAACGACTTCAAGATCGCGACGATCTCGTAGCCATCGACTCCCGGGAGGTTGATGTCGAGCAGGATGAGGGCCGGCTCCTCGCGGATCGCCGCTTCGATCCCGGCGAGGCCGTCCTCGGCGTCGACAATGAGGTACCCGGCCGCCTCCAGAACCGCGCGGACGAGCAGCCGGTTCTCGCGGTTGTCCTCGATGTACAGGATCTTCGTCTTCTGGTCGAGTGGCCGTTCCGGCATTCGACGGCTTCTCCTCAGGTCAAGGGGAGCGTGAAGTGGAACGTTGACCCCTGGTTCTCCCGGCTCTCCGCCCAGATGCGGCCGCCGTGCAGCTCCACGAACTTCTTGCTGATCGCGAGCCCGAGCCCGGTGCCTCCCGCGCTGCGGACGACCGGGTTGTCGAGCTGCTGGAACGGTTCGAACAGCCGGGTCAGGTCGTCCTCGCGAATGCCGATCCCGGTGTCGGCGACGCTCACCCGGAGGGCATCCGGCTCGGGCACCACGCTCACGAGCACCCGGCCCTGCCCCGTGAACTTGATCGCGTTGGACAGGAGGTTGAGCAGGATCTGCTTGACCTTCGTGCGATCGCCGGACAGCGGCGGCAGCTCGAGCGGCACGTTCTTCTCCACCTTCATCTGCTTGCCGCGGGCGAGCGGCATCGACGACTCGATGCACTCGTCGATGAGCTCGTGCAGATCGACCTCCTCGGAGATCATCTCGAGCTTGCCCGCCTCGATCCGCGAGAAATCGAGGATGCCGTTGATGAGCTGGAGCAGATGCGCGCCGCTGTTGTGCACCGAGCGGATGTAGGTCTCCTGGCGCTCGGTCAGCTCGCCGTCGAAGCGGTTCAGCAGCACTTTCGAGAATCCGATGATCGAGTTGAGCGGCGTCCGCAGCTCGTGCGACATGCTGGCCAGGAACTGGGACTTGAGCCGGCTCGCCTGCGTGAGCTCCGCGTTGGTCTCCGTGAGCTCCTCGTAGAGTCGCGCGTTCTCCAGCGAGATCGCGACCTGGTTGGCGAGGACGGCCAGCACTTCGAGCTCCTGATCGTCGAAGATGTCGCCGGAGAGCTTCTCGCCGACGAGGAGGATGCCGGTGAGCTTGCCCTCGATCTTCAGGGGTACGATGAGCGTCGCTTTGATGGCGTCGAGCTCGCTCTCGGCCGCCTCGAAGTACGCGGCGATCTCGGGGTTCAGCTTGGCTTCTTCCTTCACCAGGACCCGGCCCGTCTGGTTGAGCCACTGCACGATCCGGCTCTCGCTCCGGATCGGCGCCGCCGCGCCCCGCTCGCCCACGCTGGTGTCTTCGCGGTAGACGACGAACGCGCTGCGCTGGGCGTCGTAGATCGTCAGCACGCAGTGGGTGAGCGGCACGCCACGCACGAGCCCGTGCACGAGCGTTTCCATCAGCCGGCCGAAGTCCAGGATGGCGCCCATCCGCTTGCTGAGGTCCAGCAGCGTCTCGTAGCAGCCGCGTCGCCGGCTGAACATGACCCGCTCGATCGACTCCTCCAGCCGCTGGCCGACCGGGCTGACGAGCATGGTCATCACGAATCCGAGCGGCAGGATGATCCACAGCGGATTCATCTGGTCCCAGTCGGCGTACGACTCGGCCGCTACCAGCACCGACGTCAGCACGCCCCACACCAGGAGATAGACGGCGCCCTTCTTCACGGCCACGTTGACGTCGAAGAGCCGGTAGCGGACGATCGACGTCCCGAGCATGAGCGCGAACACCATGTTGGCGGGAATGCCCATCGGGTAGACGAGGTCCGCCGCCGGCACGAACCGGGCGAGGATGAACCGGGCGAAGTCGATGAGGCCGCCGACCAGGCTCACCAGGGTGCCCAGCAGGATCAGGGTCGCGCGGTTCCGCCGGAAGCTGGAATCGACGTCCTTGTAGACCCGGATCAAGTGTGCGAGCCCGTAGAGGAGGAAGAAGTTGAAGTAGACGAAGAACGGCGTGTACAGGAGACCGGTCGCCGGCGCCCATCCCCAGTACGTCGACTTCACGCCATGCATGAACAGCGCCGAGCCGCTCAGGTTGATGATGCTGAAGGCGATGGCCAGCGTGTACACGACGAGCAGCGACGTCCGGTGCCGGGTCGTGCTCTCGAGGAAGATCAGGACGAAGTGATAGTAGA
>QHSM01000345.1 GCA_003221595.1 Candidatus Rokuibacteriota bacterium
TGTAGCGGCGACGCAGCTCCTGAAGCGCCGCGCGGTGCTTGGCGGGGACGCCGCGCCGGGCGAGGTCGCCGCCGCCCATGACGTAGGCCGAGACGAACGCGAGGATCGCCCCGATCTTGCGACGTGATGCGTCACCGTCGAGGCCGCAGTCGAGGCATGCGATCTGCCAGATCTCGACCTCGTCGGGGTTCCGCCCGGCCGTGCGTGCCGCCCGCACGACCGTGCCCTCAGACTGGACCACGTTGTCAGCCGCGAGACCGTAGTTGATGAAGACGCCGTCGGCGCCCGCTCCCCCGGCCTCGAGCGAGCGCGGGTGCGACGCCGCGAGAAAGACCGGGCTCGGCCGCTTCACCCACGGCAGATGAGCGGTGCCGCCGCGGTAAGGAGCCGGCCGCGCACGCACGAGCTCCTTGATGAACATGACGCCTTCGGCGAGCTCGCTCGCCGGAAGGCTCGGCGCCCCCAAATTGCGCGTGCCGCTGTGGCCGACGCCGATGCCCAGCACCGCGCGGCCGGGCGCCAGCAGATCGATCGACGCGATCGAGGCCGCCGCGATGGCAGGATGCCGCGTGACGAGGTTGGTCACGCACACGGCGACCCGCGCGCGCCGCACGTTCTCGGCAAGGATCGTCGTCGCCACCCAGGGATCCATCGCGATGCCCGGCGTGTCGGCGATGCCGATCATGTCGTAGCCGCACGGGTCGGCGGCCTCGGCCATCGCGCGCACCAGCGCGACGTCGTACGGCCAGAAGAAGAACCCGATCTTCACGGTTGGTTAGCGGGAGAACCTCTGAGCCGCGCGTGCTCGCGCCTTGGCCGCTTCTTCCTCGCGGCTCCTCGGCGGCGCATTCGTCTCGAGCGACTCCAGGAGACTTCGCGAGATCGTCGCGATCTCGTCGATGGCCGCGTGGAATGCGGCTTCGTTCGCCTTCGACGGCCTGTTGAAGCCGCTGACCTTTCGCACGAATTGCAACGAGGCCGCCCGGATCTCCTCGTCGGTCACGGGCGGCTCGAAGTTGAACAGGGTCTTGATGTTCCTACACACGATCTGCTCCGTGGTTTATCGCCGGGTCAGCTCCTCGCGCAGGCGCGCCGCCACGATCGTTTCCTGGCCCGGCTGGAGGTTGATGGGATCGACGGCGATCTCGTCGAAGTAGCCGCCCTGATGGGCCCCCTGCTGGACGTAGATGTGGGGATCGCCCTGGGCCAGGGCGACCTGCACCGCGTGGCCGGACGGGCCCCGCCAGTCCGGCGTGAAGTAGACGACCGCGTGAGGAAGCACGCGGTTCACCGGATCCTGCTCGACCACCACGCGAAGGCCGTGGATGTCGGCGAGCGCCTCGACGATCGTCGCGCACACGTCGGTGTAGCGCTTCATCTCGGACGCCTCGTCCTCCGCCATGAACAGCTCGAGCGCCGTCACGAGGCCGGCGATCTCCTCCTTCGAGGTCTTGGCGGCGCGGCCGAGGGCCTGGTTCGGGCTCGCGTTGAGCGCGGCCGCGCGCACGAGATGGCTCCGGCCGGCCAGGATGCCGGTGCTTTGCGGCCCGCGGATACCTTTGCCGCCGCTGAAGCTCACGAGGTCGGCGCCCAGCCGCAGGAACTTCGTGAGGTTCTCGCGCGGCGGCAGCATCGACGCCGCGTCGACGATGACGGGGACGCCGCGGCGGTGCGCGATCGCGATCACCTGATCGAGCGGGAGGGTGCCGGGCGGGCTCGTGAACGGCGAGATCAGGTGGGCGACCGCCGCCGTCCGGTCGGTGATCGCGTCTTCCAGCTCGAAGGGCTGGGTCCGGCGCGCCAGGCCGATCTCGACGAGGACGCCGCCGGCGACCCGGTAGGCCTGATCGTAGGCGAACCGATGCGCGCGCTGGATGACGATCTCGTTGCGCATATCGCGCGTGTCGGGCAGGCGAGTGATCTTCGCCGGGTCGGCGCCGGCGATGCACGCCGCGGCCTGCAAGATGAGGCCGGAGCTGGCCCCCGCGGTCACGAACGCCGCCTCGGCGCCGAGCATGCGGGCGATGGCCGCGCCGGCGGCCTCGTTGAGCTCGTCGATATTCACCAGCGCCTGCGAGGCTTCGCGCATCGCGTCCAGCGCTTCCGGCCGCAGCATGGAGCCGCCGTAGCGCGTGGTCGTCCCGGAGCCGTGAATGACGGGGCGCACACCGAGCTTCCGGTAGATCGAGGGGATCATGCGAGGCCTTCTTCCTTCATCGCGTGAATGGCCGCGTCGAACGCGGCCAGGGTCTCGGCGATGACGTCGTCGGTGTGGCAGGTGCCCACCAGCGCGCGGGCGCCGTTGAAGTCGACGCCGTTCAGGATGAGGGCCTGACGAAGGGCCCGGCTCTGCTCGGCGTTCTTCGCATCGAGCCGCCGCCAGTCCACGTCGCGCACGGACTGATCCGATCCGTCGCGGGGCGGCGCGTCCGCGCCGAAGAAGATCTTCCAGTCGCTGTGCTCGCCGTAGATCTTCCACGTGACCTTCTGGCGCGCCAGGATCTCGTTCATGCCGTGCCGCAGCGCGGCCGCCTGCCGATTGACGAAGCGGATGGCCTCTCCGTCGGCGACCGAGGCGAGCATGGCGACGCCGGCCGCGGCCGTGAGCGGGTTGGCGTTGAAGGTGCCGGCGTGGGCGATCTTGGCGCGACGGTTGTCCTCCGGCTTGGGCTTCGTCGCGATGTAGCTCATCACATCCTCGCGCCCGACGCAGGCGCCGCCGGGTAGCCCGCCGCTCAGGATCTTCGCCAGCGTGGTCAGATCGGGCGTGATGCCGAATTTTTCCTGGGCGCCGCCGGGCGCCACGCGGAAGCCGGTGACGACCTCGTCGAAGATGAGGAGCGCCCCGGCCCGGCGAGTCTCCTCACGCAGGGCGGCGACGAAGGACGCGGGGGTGGGCACCGAGCCGAAGTGCCCGCCGGTCGGCTCGATGATCACGACGGCCACGTCGCCGGCCGCGAGGCGCTCGCGGACCGCGACGATGTCATTGGGCGGCAGCACCGTGACGAGATCGACGACCTCCGGAAGCTGGCCGGCCTCGGGCTCGGCCGCGTAGGGTGGGCGCACCCCGACCTCGAGCCCCTCGTGCCAGCCGTGGAAGTGACCCGCGAACTTGACGACGTGGCGCTTGCCCGTGAAGGCGCGCGCCAGGCGAACCGCCATGTGGGTGGCCTCGGTGCCCGACGCCGTGAAGCGCACGCGCTCCGCGCTCGGCACGAGCCGGCGAACCCACTCGCCCCATTCGACCTCCTTCGGATGGCAGGCGCCGTAATGCGTGCCGTGGAGCGCCTGCTCGCGCACGGCGTCCACCACCGGGCGGGGATTGTGGCCGAGGAGCAGCGCGCCGTGGCCCATCCAGTAGTCGACGTAGCGGTGGCCGTCCACGTCCCACTTGTAGGCGCCCTCCGCCCGGTCCACGTAGAGCGGGAACGGCTGCATGCGGCGGTTGTCGTGGGTCACCGCGTCGGGGAAGAGGCGCCGCGCCCGCTCGTACAGCGCGCGCGAGGCGGGGAGCGCGGCGGCGTAGCCATCCTGGATCTTGGCGGGATCGACTAGACGGGCCATGGATTCTCCTCTCGGAGAGACTCGGATGTCTCAGGCGTTACGACGCCGGCCAGCGCGCTTCGGCGCTGACCGGCGTCGCAGGACTCGGGGAGCAGCGCGCCGGCGAAGCTTAGTCGAGGTCCAGTGGATCGCGCTTCGGCCCCACGGACTGCATGGTCTCGAAGCCGTTCTCCACCATGTCGCAGTAGAGCTCGACGCGGTTGCCGTCCGGATCGAAGAAGTAGACGCTGCGGGTGACGTTGTGCTCGGCGGTACTGTCGAGCGGGATTCCCATCCGCTTCAGCTCTTTGTAGGCGGCGCGCAGCTCCTCGAAGTTGTCGAGGCGCCACGCGACGTGATGCAGGCCGGGCTGCGTCTTCGCGGGCGGCTCGCCGGTCGCCTGCTGGAACAGCGCCAGATCGTGGTGCTCCTTGCCGAAGCTGAGGAACACCGCGCCGCGCTCGAGGTTCTCGTGGGCCACCTTCAGGCCCAGCGTCTGCGTGTAGAAATCCCGCGACTTCTCGGCGTTCCGAACGTTCAGCACGACGTGACCGAGCCTCTTCGCCTGGATCATTGTGGCCCCTCCCCCGGCGCTCCCCGGCGCCCGCCCTACTTTACCGCGCTTTTGCCCCGAGGGCGCAACGGGCGTGTTCCGGACTCTCCGCCACCCCCCGTTCAGGGGCCCACGCCCTCAGAGAATGGAGGCGCCGTTCAGGAGCGTGCGACCCACGACTGGCACCGGGTTCAGGAGTGCCTGCATGACGAAACAGCCGCGCTCGGCATTGCGGACAACTCTGGCCACGAGGTCCGGCGGGTCCGGTGAATCGATCTCCAGCGTGGTCTCGGCGCCGAGCGGATTGCCGAAGTCGCGCAGCATCTCGTACGCGAGGGTCTTCGGCTCTTCGATCTCGCGCGGCGTCCGCGCCAACTGCGGCGAAACGACGGCGAGGCTGGCACCGGCGGCGACGATCGCGGGCAGAGCTTGCTGCAGAGCCTCCAGCTCTGCGTTGCAATACGGTCACCAGCGACCGCGGTAGAACGTCAACGCGACGGGGCCGCGCGCCAGCAGCTCCTTGAGGACGACCGACCGGCCGCCGGCAGTGGGCAACGCGAAGTCCGGAGCCGGTTGGCCCACCTTGACGATCCGGTTCATGATCCCGGAGGCTCGCAGATCGTCGATGCTCCGCTGCATGACCGCGCGGGCTTCGGGCGGGATCCGTGTCTTCGAGGCGTCCCGGATGGCGTCGAGCCTTTCCTGAAGCGTCATCATGGCGTTCTCCCCGGGACCGTAGCACACTCGGGGAGAGCAGCGATCCTTTCAATCAGCGAGGAGACTTGCCATGGGTGAAGTCATTCACGTGACCAGGGCGCGGGTCGTCAAGGAGCCGGGCCGCGGCATGAAGACCGCCTATCTCGACGCGTTCCCCGACACGCCGGTCCCCTACGGGATTCACGGGGGCATCAAGGCCTTCTACAAGACCGAGCCGGAGGTGGAGCGGCCGGCAACGCTCGACCATCTCGTTATGGCGGTGGCCGGCTGACTCACCGGCACCATGGGGAGCGCGCTGGATGCGCGCGGGATCAAGAGCTCACCGGATAATCTGGTCGCCGAAGTCGAAGGCATCATCGAGAACGTCGACGGCGTCCCGCTCATCACGACAATTCGCGTCCGTTACACCTGCAGGATCCCCAGGGGCAAGCGCGCCGAGGCCGAGCGTGCGCTCGGCGTGCACGAGAAGGGCTGCCCGGCCAGCCAGAGCGTGCGGCGCGGGATCAACGTCGAGTACAGCGCGGAGTTCGAGGAAGTCTGACGCGACCCTGCCGGAGCGGGCAGGGGCCTACGGCGCCGGATAGACGACGCTCGCGCGAGCGCCGGTCGCGTAGGGGCCGATGATCAGATCGACCTTGTCGACGGTGATCAGGCGCTCGTAGAGCGTCCGGGTCACCTCGGGTTTCGACTGATCGTCGGGCAGCGCTCATTCGATCGGCCGGCCGAGGAGGCCGTTGCGCTTGTTGATATGCTCGACCGAGATCTCGCCGGCGATCTTGTGGATCGTCGAGGTCCCCTCGAGCGGGCCGGTCAGCGCGAGCGAACTGCCGATTCGGACCGGCGGGCCGGACGGCGCGGCGGCCACCGGCGTGGCCGCCGCGGGCACGGCGAGGATGAGGACCAGGAGCGGGGGAATCCCGCCGCTCACAGGCCGTCCGCTACGCGATCACGCGATTGAGGAATCGCTCCGGCGGCCGCTCGCCCCACTGCGACATCAGCCCGTCTTCCGCCGAGATCAGGTTCGAGCCGTTCTTCCTGTTCAGCCGGTCGGTGTCCGACCAGTGCTCGTGCACCCGACCCCACGGGTCGGACCAGTAATCGTAGATCTGGCTGCCCAGGAGGTGCCGGCCGATGCCCCACATGTGCTCGTACTTGCCGAGCTTCTGCAAGTGCTCGTGCCCGGTGAACACGTCGTCGATGTCCGCCACCTCGAACGACAGGTGGTTCAGGCCGGCGCGCTCGTTCCGAACGCAGAAGAAGACATGATGGTCGACGAAGGCGGTGCCGCGATCGAGCCGGTTGAACGAGCCGATGATGTTGTCCTTGCTGCCGGCGTAGACGTCATCCGAGCAGATGAAGCCGAGGATCTCGCGGAACCACCGCGCGGTCTCCACCACCTTGGGCGTCGCCATGACACCGTGGCCGATCCGCTTCACCCGCGACGGGCCCCGGTGGATCCGCATCACGGCGCCGGCGCGCTTGAGCCCCTCCGAGCCGAGGTTCAGAGGCTGGCGCTTCACCGTGATCGGCTTCAGCTTCTTGATCCCGTACACCACCTCGACCTGGTAGCCGTTCGGCTCCTTCAGCCGGACGCGCTTTCCGCCGCCGGGCTCGTCGATGTCCTCGACGCCCGACGCGCCCGGGGCCTTCGCGACTTTCTTGAGGTCGTCCAGGCTGGCCGCGTAGTACGCGAGCCCGATGAATCCGGGATCGCCCTTCTCGGTGACGTGCAGGTGGTGGGGCGCGTCGGTGCCGCGCATGTAGAGGGCGTTGTTCGTCCGGGCGGCGCGAACCATGCCGAAGTTCGTCAGGAACTCTTCCGCCGCGTCGAGGTCGGGCGTCCGCAGCCGTCCGTACGCGAGATCCGTCGCCTTGATCAGTGCCATCGGCGTCTCCTCCTGTTTTCTGGGACGCCCGCCATGCTAGACCACGGCCGGTCGGACGGCAAGAAAGCCGAGAAGGTTGCTCAGCGCCCCATGTTCCGCTCGTACGACTGGTAGATGCGCTCGATGAGCTGCGGGTCGACCTCGGTGGCGCCGACCGTCCTGAACTCGACACGGACGCTGCCGTCCGCCTGGTTCCGGACGTACGCGGCCAGGTTGATGCCGCTCTTGGTGCCGCTGATGGTCCCGGTGCTGCGCTCTTCCCCGACGACGCGTACGCCCTGATCGAGGAAGGCGTTGCGGGCCGCGGCCCACGAGCGCTCGAAGGTGGTCGCCGGGACCACGGTCACCGGGGCCGGGCCCGGGGCGTACACGCCTGGCGCCACCTCGTAGACGGCGCAGCCGGCGATCAGGCTCGTGATGATCCCGAGCGCGAGCGAGCCTCGAAGGATCGTCACCGTGCGCTCGTGATGGCCGCCGTCTTCTGCCACGTCCGGTCGGGGTTGTACGTCTTCATCGCCTCCGCGATCTGGGGAGTCTTCGGTCCGAGGTCCTTTTGGTACACGACGCCGTCATGGCTCACGATGAACGTCATGATTCCCGACACGCCGTACTTGGCCGGGAAGGCGACGAGCGCGAATCCTCCGATCATGTGCCCCTTGACGACGAAGTCGTAGGCGCCCCCGGGCGCATCGGGCCCCTGCGCGAGCAGGATGCGATAGAAATAGCCCTCATAGGGAACCGGACCGCCGCCCTGCTTCGTGTACCCCCTCGCCCTCGCCTGGGCCACGAGGGGACCGAGCGGACTCGGTCTTTCGTCCGGCCGCGTCGCCCAGTAGAGGCCGTCCCGCTTGCCCGTGCTGCTGGCGAAGTGCTGCGCGTACTCGAGAAGACCGGCGCCCGTCCGGTCCACAGCGTAGTACTCCCGCTGGGCGTCGACGTAGGCCAGGCACACCTGGATCGTGCTGAGCTCGTTTCGTCCGACCCGACGGTAGAGGATCTCGTCGTCGCCGGCGTCGGTGTCCCAGAACCAGAGCGGGCCGTCGGGCACGAGCGGAATGGGAAACGGGAAGTCGTCCGCGCCGACATAAAGGATGACCTTCCCGCCGCCACCTTCTAGCCGGTGCGCGCGATCGTATTCAGCCACGAACCGCTGGAACCCTCGACGGTCGGCCGTGTCGTCTCCCGACGAGACCAGCGGGCGTCCCAGGGGACCAAGGACTTCGACGATCGCCTTGCGATCGCCGGTGCGAAACGCCGAGATGAGCGCGCTGACGGCATCATCCAGGGACTCGAAGCTCTTCTGCTGCGCGGGCGCGGCGAACGCCGCGCCCTGCAGGCCGATCACGACCGCGAGCGCGATCCCCAGGACTTTCATCGCCGCCCTCCGCCGCCGCCTCTCCCGCCACCACCGCCCCTCGAACCACCCCCACCGCCACCGCCACCGCGACTGCCGCCCCCGCTGTAGCTGCTCCCGCCCCCGCCAGCCCGACTGCCGCCCCCGCCTCCGCTGTTGCCGCTCGCGCGTGACGATCCCACGCTCGACTGGCCGCGCTGGCTGTAGGAGCTCTGGCTTTTTCCTTGCCCCATGCCGTCGAACGCGCCGGCTTCGCGTCCTCCGCCGCCACGCTGCGCACCGCCCGCGGACCCCGCGCCGCCCTCGCGTGTGCTTGCTTGAGGCCCGCCGCGCTGCCCGCCTGCTCCGCCGCTTTCGCGTGTGCTTGCTTGCGGCCCGCGCTCCCCGCCACCCGCGGCCCCGCCCGCGCTGTCCCTGCCGCGGTAGGCGTCGCGCGTGCCCGCCTGAGGACTGCTGCCGCGGTTGTATTTCTGCTGAGAGGCTGAGTCTCGATACTGGGCGCCCTTGCGGTGCTCGGGATTGTGCTGGAAGTTTTGCCTGCCGCCCTGGCCGCCTTGGCCGCGCTCGTTCTTGATCTGGGTGGCCCGGTCTCCGCGATTCACGTTGTTGGTGAAGTTGTTGTTCTTGTTCACGTCCACGTCGACGTCGCCGCCGCCCCAGTTGCAGCCGCCCCAGACCGCGGCGCCGACGGCCATTCCCGCACCGAACGAGAGCGCGGCCGCGCCCCAGGCGTATCCCGGTGGGTAGGGGTAGTAAGGCGGATAGGCCGGGGGCCAGGCCCCGTACACCACGGTCGGGTTGTAGCTCGGCACGTAGACGACCTGCGGGTTCGCCGGCTCGATCTTGATGATGGTCTGCTGGGCCGGCTGCTCCGCCGGGGCCGGCTGGCCGGGCGGGGGCGGCGCCGCCGGGGCGTTTTCGACGATCACCTTTTGCTGCTCGTTCGACTTCAGATTGCCCTGCGCCTGCGCCTTCGCGCGCAGACGCTGAATGGCGTCCATGGCGTCCTTCCTCTGACCGAGGAAGGCATCGCCGAGCTTCTGCATCCAGTCGATCTTTTCGTTCAGCAGGCTGAGAATTTGCGGGAAGCTGCACAGCGACTTCACGCTGTCGTCCCAGTCGTATTTCTTCAACTCGTCGTTGAGCGCCTGGTCCTTGAGGTCTGGCTTGGATTTCATGAGCCTGGCCGCCTGGATGACCTCGAGCGGATACGTCGACGCCATCAATGTCTGCGCCACCAGCGAATCCGGGTAGAGCGCGATCGGCGCCACGATTTGCTCGAGCTCCTCCGGCTTGAATGGCGGAGCGTCGGTCGTCGCCTCTCCCTCGGCCGGCGGAGCCTGCTGGGCTCGCGGCAGGGGAAACGGTGGAACGGCAAGCAGGATCGCGAGCGCGATCACCAGCGATCGAATCGGTCTCGTCAGGATCCAGCCTGCGCCCATCCGCCTTCCTCGCGTCATCCGCTATCGTCCATAGGCCGGCCGCCGGGCGGCTGTTCCTTGCAACCCCTTCAGCCGGAAGCCGAGCATGATCATCACGATGCCGACGATGATCGCGAACGTCGCGATGAGCCACAGCACCGCGAGCGCTCCCGCACCCGGTGCGGCGATCAGGAGAATACCGAACAGCACGGACAGGACGCCGTTCAGCGCGAGCAGCCACTCGTTGGTCAGCTCGCGACGCAGGTGGAAGGCCGCGATGATCTCGAAAACGCCGCGGACGATGGCCCACGCCGCGATCAGGTAGAGCAGGACGAGGGCGGTGAGCCCGGGCATGAAGAAGGTCAGGAGGCCACCCACGATGCTCGCCAGGCCCGCCAGGAAGACGCCCCACGGGAACGGCCCCGCGGCCCGTCCCGCGATCGCCCACACCACGGCCATGATCCCATCCGCGAACAGATAGGCGCCGTAGAGAAGCACGAGGGCCGCCAGCGTGATTCCGGGCCAGAAGAACGCGCCCAATCCGAACAGCACCGCGAAAACGCCGCGCAGGACGATCGCCCACCAGTTCTTCGCCAGGGTTTGGAGCATTTGTCGCGCCTTTCCGCCCTTCGAGGCTGAGCGTGGCCTCCGAGCCGTTTCCGGTCGAGCTCCAGCGTGCCAAGAGCATCCGGGGCCATGGGACGACCAACAATGAGACCTTAGTCGGATGCCGGGACGGCGTTGGACCTTGGTCCACTATGCGGCGGGGGCCGGAGCGGGTTCAATGCACGGGCGCACCGAGGCCGCGCTGGGTTCGGCGTACCGGCGGCCACGGCGGCACACGGGAGGAGCGGGGCATGGAGCTCAAGGACATGCTGCAGGTCGCGATCGACGTCGGGGTGCGCTTCGGGGTCCGGATCATCGGTGCCATCGCGCTGTGGATCGTCGGTCGGGCGTTCATCGGCTTTTGCGTGCGCTTCATCGGCCGCTGGCTGACCAGCCGGCACGTCGACGCCACGCTCGGCCGCTACATCGCGTCGGCGGTGTCGATCGGCCTCAACGTCGTCCTGGTCATCGCGATCCTCAGCCTGTTCGGCGTCGAGACGACGACCTTCGCGGCGTTCATCGCCGCCGCCGGCGTGGCCATCGGCATTGCCTGGGGCGGCCTGCTCGGCAACTTCGCGGCCGGCGTCTTCCTGGTCATCTTCCGTCCGTTCAAGTCGGGCGATTTCATCGGCGCCGGCGGCGTCACGGGCACCGTGCAGGAGATCGGGATGTTCGCGACCACGATCAACTCGCCGGACAACGTGCGGACGATCGTCGGCAACAACAAGATCGTGAGCGACACCATCCAGAATTACTCGGCCAACCCCTACCGCCGCGTGGACCTCACGGCGCAGCTCGCCCACGGAGTCGACGTGAACGAGGCGGTCGGCATGCTGAGGGCGCGGCTCGTGCGAATCCAGAACGTGCTCGCCCAGCCGGCGCCCGACGTGGAGATTCTCCAGTTCAACCTGGCCGGGCCGGTCCTGGCCGTGCGGCCGTATTGCGACAACGCGCACTACTGGCAGGTGTACTTCGACACGAACCGGATCATCCGCGAGGCGTTCAGCACGGCTCGGTATCCGGTGCCCGAGCAGCACTTCCGGGTGCAGAGCCCGTCAGCCTGATCTACTGCTGGCCGAGGTACGCCTCGCGGATCCGCGCGTCCCGCGCGAGCGCCGCCGGCGTTCCCTCGGCCACGATGCGGCCCTGCTCGAGGACGTAGCCGCGGGCGGCGATGGCGAAGGCCTGGACGATGTTCTGCTCGACCAGGAGCACCGCCACGCCGTCGGCGTGAATGCCCGCGATCACCTCGAACACCTGATCGACGACGTGCGGGGCGAGACCGAGCGACGGCTCGTCCAGGAGCAAGAGCCGCGGCATCGCCATCAGCGCCCGTCCGATCGCCACCATTTGCTGTTGCCCGCCCGAGAGGGAGCCGGCGAGCTGCTGCCGGCGCTCGCGCAGAAGCGGGAAGATCGCATAGACGCGCTCGAGGCTCCGGCCGCGGAGTTTTCGGGCCGGGGGAGCGTAGCAGCCGATCTCGAGGTTTTCCTCCACCGTCATGGCCGGGAAGAGGCGCCGCCCCTCCGGGACGAGCGCGATGCCCAGACGGCAGAGATCGTGCGGCGCGACCGAGGCCAGGTCGCGTCCGTCGAGGCGAGCGCTGCCCGACCTGATCGGCAAGAGGCCGGCGAGCGCGTCGATGAGCGTGGTCTTGCCGGCGCCGTTGGGCCCGACCACCGTGACGAGCTCGCGGTCGCCGACTCGCAGCGACACGTCCCAGACGGCCACGGCGTCGCCGTGCGCAACCTCGAGGCGCTCGATCTCAAGCATAGGTCCTTCCCAGATACGCGCGGACGACGTCGGGATCGCGCATGACCTGCCGTGGAAGACCCTCGGCGATGACCTGGCCGCCGTTCAGGACGACGACGCGGTCGGCCAGATCGAGCACCGCCCGCATGATGTGCTCGACGAAGATGACCGTCGTCCCGCGGTCACGGATCCTCCGGACGAGCTGCAGCGCATCGGTCATCTGCGAAGGCGTGAGACCGGAGAGCACCTCGTCCAGCAGGACCAGGCGGGGCTCGGAGGCGAGCGCGCGAGCGAGATCGAGAAATTTTCGCTCGAGCAGGTTCAGCTCGTCCGGCAAGGCTTCCGCTCGGGCGGCGAGGCCGGTGAAGGCGAGCCAGGAGCGCGCCACGCGCTGTCCGCCCTCGCGGCCGTGCCCGCCGCCGAACATCGCCGCCAGGGCAACGTTATCGACGACGCTCAGCCGGCGAAACGAGCGGGGGATCTGATAGGTCCGGGCCAGGCCCAGGCCCGCGATGCGGTGAGCCCGGACGCGCGCGATGTCCCGGCCGTCGAGCGCGATCCGCCCGCCGTCGCTCTGGTAGTAGCCGCTCACCACGTTGATCAGGGTCGACTTGCCCGAGCCGTTCGGTCCGATGAGGCCGAGGATCTCGCCGGCCCGGACCTCGAGCGTCACGCCGGCGAGAGCCTGGAGGCCGCGAAACGCCTTCCTCACGTCGGCGCAGACGAGCAGCGGGACCGCGTCCGGCGCGGTCGCCGCTTCCCGCGGCCCTTCCGCCGCGGCTCGCGTCGAGGCATCGGACGGCGTCGCGGCCGCTCGCCGCCCGCGTCGGCCGAGCCCGCCCGCGACACCGTCGGGCAGGAAGACGATGACCGCGATCAGGATCGCGCCGATCAGCGCCCGGTTCAGGACCGCGCTCTCGCCGCCGGTGAGGGACTGGGTGAGGGAGGTGACGATGGCCGCGCCGATGGCCGGGCCGTACCAGAAGCGTGTGCCGCCGAGCGCGGCCATCATGATCGCGTCGACGGCGAGGCCGACCGAGAACGTTTCGGCGACCGTCACGTACGTCACGAACATCGCGTGAATCCCGCCGATCAGCCCGGCGATGAAGCAGCTCAGCGCGAAGGCGACGAGCTTGTAACGGTACGTGGGAACGCCGAGCACCTCGGCCACGTCCTCGTCGTCGCGGATCGCGAAGAGCCCCATGCCCCAGCGTGACCGATAGATCGCCAGGGCCGCCACGACGGAAAAGAGCGCGACCAGCAGCGACAGATGGTAGAGCGTCGTCGCCGGCGCGCCGAAGAGCGTCGGGATGGGAACGGCCGCCAGGAACACTCCAGGGCCGCCGTCGATCGTCGTGTTGAGCGCGATCGTCGACAGCACGAACGTGATGGCGAGCGTCAGCAGGCCGAAGAGCTCGCCCCGCACGCCGCGGACCCGGAAGACCACCGCGGCGATGCCGGCGCCCAGCAGCGCGGCGACGAGCCCGGCCGCGGGCAGCGTCCACAGGAAGGGGACGCCGAGCGCGGTCGTCAGCGTCGCCGTGGTGTAGACGCCCGCGCCGAAGAACGCGGCGTGACCGAAGCTGAAGTAGCCGGCGTACCCGCTGAGGATGTTCCAGCTCGTGGCCAGCGACACCCAGAAGCACACCAGGTACAGGAACGTCTCGTAGAAGGCCGGGAGCTTGAGCGCCGGCACCACCGCCAGCGCGATCGCGGCCGCCAGGACCAGGCCGAGGGCGGGCGGGAGCCGCGTGCGGCTCACAGCTCGGGCCGGAGCAGCAAGATCACGATCAGGAGCGAGAAGGAGACCAGCGGCGCCCAGCCCGGCGCCGTCACCGCCATCGTCACCGCCTCGCTGGCGGCGATGAACACCGAGGCGGCGAGCAGGCCCAAGGCGTTGCCGAGCCGGCCGATGATCACGGCGGCGAAGACGACGCCGATCCACGAGTAGATCTGCGACGGCGCCAGCGTGTGGTTGAGCGCGATGAACAGCCCCGCCACGGCCGCGTACGCCGTACTGAGGCCGGCCAGCAGAAGCGCGAGGCGGTGGCGATTGACGCCGAATGCGGCGGCCATCGGCCCGTCCTGCGCGCTGGCCCGCGCGGCCTTGCCGAGGTAGCTCCAGCGGAGCCACCCCCACGTGCCGAGCGCCAGGAGCGCCGCCGCGGCGAAGGCGAGCAATCCCGTCAGGCCCACGAAGAGCGTGCCGACGCGGAGGGACACCCGCGTGTACGGCCACTCCAGGCGCCGGAAGTCGGCGGTCCAGATCCACTGGATCAGGCTCTCGAGGATGACGGTGAGCCCGAAGGTGACGATGAGCGAGGTGAGCTCGTTGATCCGGAAGCGCAGGAATCCCAGCTCCAGCAGGATCCCGATCACGAAGAAGCCGGGCGCGATCACCAGGAGCGTCAGGATCGGGTCGAGCCCGTGCGTCGTGGCGAGCTGGTAGGTGAGGTACGCGCCGAGGAACGCGAGCGCGAAGTTGGCGAGGTTGATCACGCGCAAGAGGCCCCAGGTCACGCTGAGCCCCAGTCCGAGCAGCGCGTAGAGACCGCCGGTGAAGAGCCCGGCCAGCAGCGACTGGCCGATCAGGTTCAGACTTGGCAGTGCGGGGTGCTCCGGAGCGGCGTCACGGGGAGAAGAGCGGCAGCCGCTGGCCGGGCGGCAGGTTCGCGATCGCGTCCTCGAGGGTCCTCGCCTGACGCCACTCGCTCGCGGGACGCACGTAGCCGTTCGTGCCGACCTGGTCGATGCCCCAGTAGACTTCCAGGTTGTTGCCGTCGGGATCCTGAAACTCCACCGCGATCTGGCAGCCGGCGCGCCGGCGCCCCTCGAAGACGATCGGCACCCCGTGCTTGCGCAGCCAGGCCCGCGTGCGGAACACCTCGTCGAGCGTGGCCACCTCGAAGGCGAAGTGATTCAGGCTGGTGCGCTCGCTCGTCGTGGCGCCGCCGACCAGCGCCACGCCGTGATGATCGGCGTTGCAGCGCATGAAGACCATGCCGCCCGGCACCATGCTGTCCGGATAGCGGTCGCTGATCTCCAGGCCGAGTACCTCCGTGTAGAAGCGCACCGACGCCTCGAGGTCGGTAACGTTGAGCACGACGTGGCCGAGCCTTCTGAGCTGGAACTGGAGCGGGGGCCGCGCGCTGTCCGACATCTCCATGTCTCCTCCCGGCGTGGCCGAGCTCTACTGGGTCGCCAGGGCCTGACGCCGGCCCCGATGGTACTCGGACAGCTTGAGGTTGGCGTTCGCGATCGTCTGAGCCTCGGCCGCCACGCGGGCGACGTCTTTTCCGGGGACGACCACGTAGAGCTCGTCCTCGCCCAGATCCGTGTAGACGCGGTTGCCGACGCACCCGGTGGTCGCGATGACGCCCTGAGCGAGCGAGGCCGGAAGCGCCATGCAGGTCGGCCGGCCGAGGAGCGGCGCCGGCGCGGCGATGCCGGCCCGGAGCGCGGCTTCTTGCAGGAGCATCACGCGACCGGGGCGACCGGCCACGAGCACGACGTCGGGATCGACCGGGGTGTCGCCGAGCGGCGCGTACACCACGGCGCCCGGCGTCGTCGGCAGCCGAGGAATTCCCGGGACCTCTTCCATTCGCAGGTAGCCGAGATCGGCCATGAGCCCGAGCGTCTGCCCGAGCTCCCCGGCGCGCTCCGCCGGCGGCGTGATGTTGTGCGTGTAGCTCCCGATCGGACAGTTGTGATGGTCGGCCGGAACCGTGTAGAAGGTCTTCTCGCTCATGGCGAGCCGCCAGAAACTGCATCCCGACGGCTCGACGCCGGAGAAGCGCGCGACGCCGGGCGGCGGAGTCGATCGGAACGCGACGGCGACGGGGCGGCGCTGGAGCCCGAGGGCCCCGGAGAGCTGCCGCTCGACGGTGCGATAGTCGATCATCGCTGGGCCTCTGTTCTTAAAGTGGTGTCTTGACGATGCGTCCGGTGGCTTCCACGTACCATCTCTCGCTCGCGAAGAGATTGCCGGCGAGCGTCGATGCCATCCAGTCGGCGGCGAGAATCGGCGGAAAGGGCCCGAGGTTCGCGGCCGGGACGTTGCCGACCGAATGCCGCGAGTCCTGGTAGACGACGAGACGCTTGGGCCCGCCGAGCGTCTTCATCAGGCGCTCGGTGTGCTCGAGCGGTGAGAGCTCGTCGAACTCGCCCGCGAGACACAGGTAGGGCGCGCGGATCTTCTCGGCGTGCCCCTCCCAGGTCATGCTCTGGCGAAACTCGTCGAACCGGGCCTCGTCGGTGATGCCGGACATGTACATGAAGCGCATCTTGAAGGTCGGCGACGCCTCCTCGAAGATCGTGTGGAAGCCGGGCTCGTGGCACACGGCCGACACCGCGAGCGCCTGGATACGCGGCTCGTGGGCGGCGGCGATCGTCCCGAAGAACGAGCCGAAGCTGTTACCGGCCAGACCGATGCGGCCGGGATCGATCTCGGCGCGGCCCGTGAGCCACTCGACGGCGGCCGTGCCGGTCGCCATCCAGGCGGGCATGCTGAAGTAGATGTCGAGCACCGGGCTTTCGTACTGACCGGGGCCGTCGAGTGCGAGCACCGCCATGCCCCGCGACAGCCACCGATCACCGTACATCGCGACACCGATCTCCTTGAAGCTGTCCATGCCGGGCAGGGACACGACCACCGGAATGCGCCCGCCCCGATAACCCGGCGGCAAGTGGAACCATGCCGGAAGCGCCGCGCCGCCC
>QHSM01000258.1 GCA_003221595.1 Candidatus Rokuibacteriota bacterium
CCGGATCCCCGAGTACTATCGGCTGAGCCGCGAGCGCCGCGGCCCCGCCGCGGTCCTCGTCGGCCTGGAGACCATCTAAATGGCCATGAAGCCCGAAGATGTGCTGCGCGCGATCGCCGCGGCTCGCGGCGACGCGATCTGCGTGCCGACCATGACGACCTCGCCGGCCTGGCGGACGATCGCGCCCGACGACCTTTCGGTCGGCTGCGTGGGCTTCATGGGCGGCGCCTCCTCGCTCGGCCTCGGCCTGGCCCTCGCGATGCCGAAGCGCCGGGTGGTGGTCTTCGATGGCGACGGCTCCTTGCTCATGCAGCTCGGCTCCCTCGCCACGATCGCCGGGGCCAGGCCCCGTAACCTCACGCACCTCCTCTTCAAGAACGGCGTCTATCACACCTCCGGCGCGCAGGAGATTCCCGGTGGGCTCAGCGTCGACTTCGTGGAGATGGCGAAGGGCGCCGGCTACCGGAAGGCGTACGCGGTCACCGATTTCGACGACTTCAAGCGCCGCCTGCCCTCGATGCTGAGCGACGAGGGACCGCTCCTGGTGGAGCTCCACACCGGGCTGGCGGACAAGACGCCGATGACCGACCGAGGTGGTCTGTCCTTCAACCAGCAGATCGAAAACCTCCGGAAGAAGCTCGACAAGGCCGGCTGAGCCGGCCCACCCATCCGGGCGCCACTCGTGGGACGTAGTGACTGGTGATGGCAACCGCGTTACCCTGGACGCGAGGGATGGCCTCCTTCGACATCGACACGTACCTGGCGCGCTCGGGCGCCGTGGACCTGTGGGCCGTCGATTGGGCCGGCGTGCCGAAGCATCCCCTGCCGCCGGGCGCCATTCGCACGCTTCGCTACATGCAGGACATCGAAAGCCATACGATCGTCTATCTGCGGTCGCTCCTGGCGACCCGCGCCATCGACGACCCGGACGTCGCGACGTTCCTGGCATGCTGGGTGCACGAGGAGACATTTCACGGTCTTGCCCTCGAGCGCTTCCTGGCGGCGGCGGGCCACCCCATGGGCCCGCGCCCGAAGCCGCACGGGCATGAAAATTTTGCCCAGTGGTTCGAGGCGCGGTCCACTGCGCTCCTGTCCCGGCTCTGGCCGGACTTCTGCGCGGTGCACATGACGTGGGGCGCGATCAACGAGCTGACCGCCCTCACGGGCTATCGGCGCCTGGCGGCCCGCGCCGGGCACCCCGTGCTCACGGCGCTCCTGGAGCACATCCAGCGCGACGAGGCACGGCACTTCTTCTTCTATTACCGTCAGGCGGAGCTCCGATTACAGCGCCCCGCCGCGGCTCGAGTCTCCCGTTTTCTGGTGGATCGCTTCTGGGGCCCGGTGGGCACCGGGGTCCAGTCCCTGGACGAGCTTCGTTTCATGGCGAGCTATCTCTTCGGTGACGAGGAAGGCCGCGCCGCGGCCCGCAAGGTCGACGAGACCATCCGCAAGCTGCCCGGCTTCGACTCCGTGCGACTCCTGGATGCCTGGCTGGATCGATTCCACGATGGAGGACGGAATGGCGACCGTAACGACTGATCACTATCGGGCGTACACGCCCCGCCCCTTCACGCGCGCCGAGCGCGACTCGGTGACGATTCTCTTCGGCGGGCTCCACTGGCGCATCGAGCGCGTCTTGCAAGCGGTGCTGGAGAGCTGCGGGTACCGCGCGCAGATCCTGCCGGTGGCGACGAAGGACGACTTGCTGACCGGCCGCGAGACCGCCGACATCGGGCAGTGCTGCCCGACCAGCTTCACGACCGGCAATCTCGTGAACTTCCTGAAGAAGGAGTCCAAGCAGGTCGGCGTCGAGGCGGTCAACGAGAAGTACGTCTACCTCACCGCCGGCTCCTGCGGCGCCTGCCGGTTCGGCCAGTACCACGCCAGCTACGAGCTGGCGCTGCGCAACAGCGGGCTCGAGCGCTTCCGGATGTTCCTGATGGCCCAGGACAACCTGGACCAGAACATGGGCGACGGGCTCGACCTCAGCGGCCGGGCCAGACCGCGGCGGTCGTTCAGGAGTGCGTCGAGTATCTCTACCAGGTCTTCCGCGACCGGCCGGTGATGTCGCCGAAGAAATCGGTCCTGTGGCATCTGACCACGCCGTACTTCGCGCGGGCGATGCGCGAGGTGCACCGCAAGTTCTCCGCGATCGAGGTCGACCGGCTCCGGGTGAAGCCGACGGTGAAGATCACCGGCGAGTTCTACCTGCAGACGGTGGAGGGCGATCCGAACTACAACATCCACCGCTGGCTCGAGGCCGAGGGCGCCGAGGTTTATCCCGCCGCCATCACCATCTGGATGGAGTACCTCCTGCGGCTCGGGCTGCAGCGCTTCGAGGACTACAGCGGCATCGAGAAGCACGCTCGCCTGAAGCTGGGGCTCGGCCGCGTCGCGCAGGGCGTCTACCGGTTGACCGTCAACCGCCTGCGGCGCGCCATGGGCAACCTGCCGCACGAGAGCCCGAGCCAGTTCGAGCTGCGCCGGCTGGCGGCGCCCTACTTCAACAGCCGGCTCGACGGCGGCGAGGGCGACATGCTGGTCGGCAAGACGCTCTGGGCCTATCACAAGAAGAAGGCCCACATGATCTGCGAGCTGTCGCCGTACTCGTGCATGCCGAACACGATGTCGATCGGCGCCATGGCCGGCGTGATCGGCAAGTATCCGGAGATCCTCTACGCGCCGCTCGAGATCAAGGGCGACGCCGAGGTCCACGCCCTGTCGCGCTGCCAGATGATCCTGACCGAGGCCGATTCCCCACGACGGCACCGCCGCCGGCACCGCAGCAAAGCTGGTCCGGCATGTCGCCAAGCGGATGGGAAAGTCATGAAGCTGGTCGGCGTCGACGTCGGCTCCACCACCGTCAAGGCGGTGGTGATGGAGGACGGTAAGGTCCGCTGGCAGGACTATCAGCGGCACAATACCCGCCAGGCCGAGAAGGTCCAGGAGTTCCTCGGGCGCATGGAGACCGAGGCCGGCCTGACGGCCGGCGCGGACCGCGTCTTCTTCACCGGCTCGGGCGCGGGCTTCATCGCGCCCCTGGTCGGCGCCAAGCTGATCCAGGAAGTCGTGGCCGTCGCCGCCTGCGTCGAGCGCCAGCATCCGGACGTGCGGTTCGTCTCGGAGATCGGCGGCGAGGACATGAAGACGATCTTCTTCACCGCCACCGGCACGGGCCGGTCGAAGCAGGTCTACATGCAGTCGGCCTGCAGCGGCGGCACCGGCACGTTCATCGAGAAGACCGCGCGCAAGCTGCAGGTGCCCGGCGAGCGTCTGGCCGCGATGCCGTACGAGGGCATGAGCCTCCACAAGGTCTCGAGCAAGTGCGGCATCTTCGCCGAGACCGACGCCAACACGCTGGTGAAGACCGGCGTGCCGGTCGAGGAGATCATCGCCAGCCTCTTCGAGGCGGTCGTCTACCAGAACCTGGCCACCCTGACCAAGGGCAACACGCCCGCGCCCGAGGTGCTGCTGCTCGGCGGCCCCAACCTCTTCTTCAAGGGTCTGCAGGAAGCGTGGCGTCATCACCTGGCCAAGCTCTGGACGCAGCGCAAGGTCGATCTCGGAGGGCGCACGCCCGCCGAGCTCATCGTCGTCCCGTCCGAAGCGCTCTATTACGCCTGTCTCGGCTGCATCGAGATCGGCGGGGGCGAGAAGCCCGAGATCGGCGTCTACCAGGGCCGGGACAAGCTCACCTGGTGGGTCGAGACGGGCCAGCATGAAGCGAAGGCCAAGGACGGCGCGCGGGGGCTGGTCGCCGGCCCCGGCGACCTGGCGACGTTCGTCGGCGAGTACGTGAAGCCCGCGCCGACTTGCGGCATCGACGCGTCGCGCGTCCCGCACGTCGGCCCCGTGCTGCTGGGCTGCGATTTCGGCTCGACCACCGCCAAGGCGGTCGTGCTTTCGGAGGAGCGCGAGCTGCTCTTCTCGTGCTACGCGCTCAGCAAGGGCAACCCGATCGAGGATGCCCAGGCGCTCTTCCGCCAGGTGCGCGAGGCCGGGTTCACGGACGTGGGCGCGCTCGCGCTCACCGGCTACGGCAAGGATCTGCTGACCGACGTCCTGGGCGCCGATCTCGGCGTGGTGGAGACGGTCGCCCACGCGACGGCGGCGCTGCACTTCTATCCCGACGCCGACGTGATCTGCGACGTCGGCGGCACCGACGTGAAGATCATGATCCTCCGCCAGGGCACCGTCGCCGATTTCCGCCTGAACTCGCAGTGCTCGTCGGGCAACGGCGCCTTCCTGCAGGGGGTGGCCGAGCGCTACAACATCCCGCTCGAGGCGTACGCGGACCGCGCGTTCGAGGCCAAGGCCATGCCGAGCCTCGCGATGGGCTGCGGCGTCTTCCTGCAATCGGACATCGTCAACCAGCAGCGCAAGGGCTGGTCGGCCGAGGAGATCATGGCCGCGCTGGCGGCGGTGCTGCCGGTCAACGTGTGGATCTACGCGGGGCAGCTCCAGAATCTGAAGGCCGCCGGGCGCAAGTTCATCCTGCAGGGCGGCACCCACCGCAACATGGCGGTGGTGAAGGCGCAGGTCGACTTCATCCGCGGCAAGGTGCCGGACGCCGAGGTGGTGCTGCACCCCTACTCCGGCGAGGCCGGCGCGATCGGCGCCGCGCTCTGTGCCGGCGATCGGCGCGCGCGCGGCCAGGCCTCGCGCTTCCGCGGCTTCGACACCCTCGCGGCCCTGACCTACACCAGCACGACCAGCGCGGCGACCGTCTGCAAGTGGTGCCCGATCAACTGCACGCGCACCTTCATCGACGTCCAGCTGCCGGACGCCAAGGGCCGCGAGTGGAGCAAGCTCCCGCTCGCCGCCGGCTGGGAGCGCGTCATCAGCGGCAACTCGTGTCCGAAGGGGCTCGTCGAGGACGTCAACGAGATGCGCGTGGTGAAGGCGAAGCTCGAGGAGGTCAAGCGTGAGTACCCTAACGTTGCCGAGATGGTTCGCAAGGACGCGTTCCGCCGGGTCACCGCCGCCGCCGTCGCGGACTAAGCTCCGGGTCGGCATCCCGCGCGTCCTGAACCTCTGGAACACCCATCAGTTCTGGATGGGGTTCCTGGGAGCACTCGGCGTCGACCCGCGCAACGTCGTCTTCTCCTCGGACACCTCCGAGGAGCAGGGGCGGCAGTTCGGGAAGGGCCGCGGCACCGTCGATTGCTGCTATCCGGTGAAGTGCATCTCCGGCCATTACGGCGAGCTCGTGTTCGGCCAGAAGCAGAAGCTCGACCTCCTGCTCTCGCCGATGATCTACAACCTGCCCTCGTTCCTCTCCGGCCACGTGGCCAAGTCGCTGACGTGCCCGCGCGTGATGGCCGCCCCCGAGAACATCAAGGCCGGCTTCATCAAGGAGCAGGACGCGTTCGCCGAGGCCGGCATCCGCTACGTGACCCCGCTCGTCTCGCTCGACGAGCCGCGGCTCGTCCCCAAGCAGCTCTTCGAGACGCTGCGGGACGCGGTGCCCGGGCTCACCTACGAGGAGACCGGGCGCGCCGTGGAGGCCGGCTTCCGGGCGCTGCGCGAGTTCAGCGGACGCCTGCGCGCGAAGTCGCGCGAGGTGCTCGAGTGGTGCGCGCGGGAGCACCGCGCCTGTCTCCTGGTGATCGCACGGCCGTACCACATGGACCCGGGCATCGGCCACGAGATCGAGGTCGATCTGCAGGCCTACGGCTACCCGATCCTCTGGA